>JBOGLB010000028.1:0-4534 GCA_050745965.1 Terriglobales bacterium
ATTTTAAGCGTCGAGGTTGACCGCGAGGGATCATTTGAAATCTCAAGCCGTTCACGCGGGACGCCGCGCATCGCCAACCGTCTCTTGCGCCGGGTGCGGGATTTCGCGCAGGTACGAAGTGCCGGTAAGATTGATCTGCCGACGGCGCAGGCTGCCCTCCAAATGCTCGAAGTGGACCGTCACGGCTTCGACGAGGTGGATCGCAAGCTGCTATTAACCATCATCGAGAAGTATCAAGGTGGTCCGGTTGGCGTGAATACATTGGCGGCGGCATTGGCTGAGGAACCAGACGCGATCGAGGAAATGTACGAACCGTTCTTAATACAGATTGGTTTCCTGAATCGCACGCCCCGAGGACGAGTGGCCACGCAGCTTGCCTACGAGCACTTCGGAATCACGCCGAACCGGAAGCAGAGTTCGCTGTTCTAGGGCCGTCAGAGCAACGTGGCCTGCGCAAAGCTATTCAGTGAATGCACAGACTCTTCGCGGGCGAGGGCGCCCGCGCCACATTTTTAGCTCACAATGATTGCTCATCTACGCGGACGATTGCTGGCCAAGCATCCCAATCAGGCGATTCTTGAAACCGGCGGGGTGGGATACGACATCACCATCACCGTACCAACTTTCTCCGATCTTCCCGATATCGGGAATGAAGTTTCACTTCACATTCATACCCACGTTCGCGAAGATCAGATTGCGTTGTATGGCTTCCTGCGGCCATCCGAACGGTTGCTGTTTGAGAAATTGATTTCCGTCAGCGGAATCGGGCCAAAACTCGCCGTGACGATTCTGAGCGGCATGGCGGCCGATGAAATGGTAAATGCAATTCGTGAAAACGACGTCGCGCGGCTGACGCGAATCCCTGGAATCGGGAAGAAAACGGCTGAGAGGATGGTGCTTGAGCTTCGAGACAAGATGCCGCAGCGGGCCGCAGGAGAAAGCGTTTCCGCTCAAGTCCTAACTGAGACGGAGCAAGACGTTTTGTCGGCGTTGATGAATTTAGGCTATCAACGCGCAACAGCGGAGAAGGCATTGGCGTCGGTGGCAAAGAACGGCGGTCCATTTGAAAAGGTATTTCGTGAGGCTCTGGGCGCGCTGTCGAGATAGTTCTTGGACTAGAATAGTAGAGGAATTTCATGCGGGGGTATAGCTGACCCCAAAGACGAGGCTGGAATGGCGAACCCTCTCCGGAAAATAGCAAGCGCGCCCACATATTTTTTCCTGGTGGCGATTATTTTTGCCACTTTGCCGGCGCTCAACGCCGCGCCCAACAATCCGCAGTCTGACCATCCGCGACTGCCGATCTTGATCGAGCTATTTACTTCGGAGGGATGTTCCAGTTGCCCCCCGGCCGACACTTTTCTCGACAAGCTCGACAGTGTTCAACCCGTTCCAGGAGCGGAATTAATCGTTCTCAGCGAGCATGTTGACTATTGGAATCACGATGGCTGGAAGGATCCTTTTTCCTCGAGTTTTTACACCGACCGGCAAGGCGTCTACGGACGTCGTTTTAATTTGCAGAGCGTTTACACGCCGCAGATGGTCGTGGATGGAAGCAGTGAATTCTTGGGCAGTGACGCGCACGCCGCCGAGAAAGCTCTTTCCAACGCGCTAAAAGTTTCCAAGATTGCAGTCCATCTCACCTCGCTTTCCGTTGACCCGACAAACACCTTGCACGCCCACATCGAGACCGATCCCCTACCCGAATCTTCGTCTTCCAAGGAAGCGGATGTCTACCTCGGAGTCGCGCTGCATCATGCGGAATCGCAAGTCCTGCGAGGCGAAAACGCCGGGCACCATCTTGCGTATACGAACGTCATGCAAGGCCTAAAGAGCGTCGGAGTTCTAAAGCGCGGCCAGGCATTTTCGCAGGACGTTGAGATAAAACTCGAGCCCGGCGCTGATACCAATAAAGATCAACAGGATTTGCGGTTCGTCGCGTTTGTACAGGACCGGCATCAAGGGAAAGTTCTCGGTGCGACACTGGAGTCAATCGGATCAAAGTGACGATCGGCGGGTCATTGGGGGCTTCGTTACCCTCGTGGCGATGGTGTCGTGGTCTCGCTACTTACGCTTGCGTTGGGGAGTACAGGCATAATTCCGATTGTTTCTGCGCTGCTGATAATGTTTTTCCCGATTCGGCTAGAACCATACCAGTCCAATAATGCCTATGGCGTCGCAAGGGTGGCTGACAGCGCATTTTGGATAGCCAGCAATTCTTTTAGAACGCCGCGCAGCTTCGTGGATTCCAGGGCATTCGCGCCGTCCGATTTGGCTTCTTTGGGATTGTCATGCACTTCCATGAATATTCCGTCCACGCCCGCCGCCACAGCTGCGCGAGCCAAAACTGGAATAAATTCAGGCTGGCCTCCGCTGGCTGCGGGGTGGTCTCCGTTGGTGTCAGTTGAAGATGGCAACTGAACCGAATGGCTCGCATCGAAAACGACGGGAGCGAATTTCCGCATGATTGCCAGTGATCGCATATCCACCACGAGATTGTTGTAACCGAAGCTTGATCCCCGTTCGGTTAAAAACACTTTTTCATTGCCAGCGGTCCGGCATTTTTCGACCGCATTCTTCATATCCCACGGCGAGACGAATTGTCCCTTTTTGATGTTCACAACACGTTCGCTCATCGCAGCTGCGACGATCAGATCCGTTTGACGGCAAAGAAACGCGGGGATTTGGATTACATCAACCACTTCGGCAACCTTCGCCACATCCACCGCCTGATGCACATCGGTTAACACAGGAACGCGAACTTCATCTTTCACTTTTTTGAGAATGCGAAGTCCTTCGACCAGTCCTGGTCCGCGAAAACTGCGGATGGAAGTTCGATTCGCCTTGTCGTAGGAAGCTTTAAAAATAAACGGAATGTTAAGCGCTCGCGTGACGCCCTTAATAATTTCCGCCATCCGGATGGCATGCTCCTCACTTTCAATAACGCATGGGCCGGCAATCAGGAAGAGGCTTCCTGATCCAATGGTGACCTCGCCGGCTTTGAATGAAAAAGTCATGAACCACCAAGGACACGAAGGATCACGAAGGGAATCCTTTGTGTACCTTCGTGCCCTTCGTGGTTTCCAGCTTTTAGCCCAACCTCACAGGCCGGTGGAACATCTCCACCTCCGCAGCTTCCCGCTCACCGCGCCGCTTCAGGCCGCTCTCATACGCTGCTCCAACAAAAGCCCTAAATAAAGGATGCGGCTCCAGAGGCTTCGACTTGAACTCAGGATGGAACTGGCAACCGATGAAATGTGGATGATCGGGCAGTTCAATCATCTCCACATAAGTTCCATCCGGAGTTGATCCCGAAATGCGTAACCCTGCCGCAGTCAGCGTCTCTTCATATTCGCGATTGAACTCATAGCGATGCCGATGGCGCTCGCTGATTTCATTCTGTTCATAGATTCTGTGGGCTAAAGTGCCCGGCTCAATCTTGCAGGTCCATGCACCAAGCCGCATCGTGCCGCCTAGCTCTTCCACGCCGGTCAATTCCCGCAGCTTATAAATAATGCGATGCGGCGTCGCAGGATCGAATTCACTGGAGTTTGCTTCGGCCAACCCGCAAACGTTGCGGGCAAATTCAATGCAGGCTGTCTGCATTCCCAGACAAATGCCGAAGTATGGAACCTTCTTCTCCCGAGCGTAGCGGATGGCATGCAGCATCCCTTCGATGCCCCGCTTTCCGAATCCGCCCGGTACTAAAAGGCCATCGTAACCCCCGAGCTGCTCTTCGCAGACACGCTCGCCTGCTTCAAGGCCCTCAGCTTCGATCCAGTTCACGTGCAGTTTCAGATTGTGTGCCAGCGCGCCGTGGATTAAAGCCTCTTTCAGCGATTTGTAAGAGTCCTCGTACTCGACATATTTTCCGACAATTCCTATGGTGACTTCCGCCTTGGGGTTATAGACGCGGCGAACAATCTCTTCCCAATCATTCAAGTCGCGATCGGTCGGCTCCAAATGCAAATATCGCAAGACCAGCGTGTCCACTCCTTCACGGGAGAAAACCAGCGGCACTTCATATATCGAAGCCACATCTTTCGCGGTGATCACCGCCTCTTCCTCGACGTTGCAGAAAAGCGCAATCTTCGACTTGATGTCTTTCGAGAGAAAACGGTCGGTGCGGCACAGCAAAATGTCAGGTTGGATTCCGATGCTGAGCAGTTCTTTTACGGAGTGCTGAGTAGGCTTGGTCTTAAGCTCTTGCGCCGCCGCGATGAAGGGCACCAGAGTTACATGCATGAATAACGTACTCTTGCGACCCAATTCCTGGCGCATCTGGCGGATGGCTTCCATGAACGGCAGGGACTCGATATCTCCAACTGTGCCGCCGATCTCGACGATTGCCACATCCACATCCTGCGCAACCTTTTTCATCGCCGCCTTAATTTCGTTGGTCACGTGCGGAATCACTTGCACCGTTTTGCCCAGATAATCTCCACGGCGCTCTTTTGCGATGATCTGCTCGTAAATTCGGCCGGTGGTCCAATTATTGTCGCGGGAAAGTTTGGCGTGAGTGAAGCGTTCATAA
>JBOGLB010000029.1:0-6786 GCA_050745965.1 Terriglobales bacterium
CAGCCGGCTTCCAGAAGCCCCACCCGCGTTTCGGAACCAGCTATCGCATCGTGAACCTCATCGTAATTCTCCAGGTACTTACCATCATCTTGACTCGCGGCAATGTGTTTATCCTTGCCGGCCTATACGCCTTCGGTGTCATCTGGAGTTTCGCCTTCATGTCGCTCGCCGTCGTGGTGCTGCGTTACAAAAATCCCGGAAACCGCGAGTGGAGAGTGCCCGGCAACATTACATTGTTCGGCAAAGAAGTCCCGGTAGGCCTGTTCATTATTTCGCTCGTTCTTTTCATCACCGCGCTGGTTAATCTTTGCACCAAGTCCGAAGCCACGATCGCGGGCGTTATTTTTAGTGGAGTTTTCTTTAGCATCTTTTCTTACTCCGAGCGCCGCATCTCAAAAACCAACAAAGGCAAGCCAGAGGGCTTGGCGCAATTCCGCGTTTACGGAAACGAGGAACTGGGCAGCAACGAGTTGGGAGTGCGTCCAGGAAATGTTTTGGTCGCCGTCCGGGACCCCAGAAATCTTTACTATCTGCGGGAGGTCCTGCGGCGCACCGATACTACCAAGCAAGATTTGGTCGTGATGACCGCGCGCCTCTACCAGCGCGAGCACTCCTTCAGCGCGCGCACAGTTTTCGAAGCCAACGAAATCTTCGATCACTATGAACAGGAACTCTTCACTGCGGCCGTTTCGGTTGCGGAAAAAGAAGGCCGCCCGGTGTCGCTGCTGGTCGTCCCTGCCGGGGACGTATTCGATGCGATTGTAGTCACCGCGCAAAGACTGGAATCCAGCCGAATCGTCTGCGGCCTGTCCAATAAACTCACCAGCGACGAGCAGGCGAAACTCACCGGCGATGCATGGGAACGGCTGCCCGAACCCCGGCCTCGCCTCATCATCGAAGTTCACGAGCCGGGATCGAAGGTTAGAGAGTATCCTCTTGGACCGCACGCGCCGCGTATGCGTCCCCAAGATCTGGAGTTGATGCACAGAGTCTGGCTCGATATAACCTCAGATCCAAGATACGCAGGCGCTCACCATTATCACATCGTCGCTCTCGCTCTCGAAGAGCTTCAACGGGAGCTCGGCAGTCCCGACCGAGCCGCGCTTCTAGCCAAGCTCCTCGACGAAATGCACAAAGATTCGCCGAACTGGACGTAGTGGGTCGCTTCGATGGCGGTCTCTCGCCCTAAGGAAGGGATCGTCCTGCATCGCTATTATTCAGCAAAGCGATTCAAAAAATCTTGTGCCGCAGGCGTGGTCATGCTACAAACGCGGATAGGGAATTTAAAACGTACCCTCAAGTTGAAGAGTATTCTGGAGCGGCATGAAACTCAGCCATAAAGCCGCCGCAAGATCGGAAAAGACGGCGGAAGTAGCGGTGCCCGATAAACTTTATTTTCGCATCGGCGAAGTTTCGCGCTTATGCCATCTTCCAGCTTACGTTTTGCGTTTTTGGGAGACGGAATTTCCCCAACTCAAGCCGGTTAAGAGCAATACCGGTCAGCGTATGTATCGCCGGAAAGATGTTGAAAGCGTGCTGAAAATTAAAAGCCTTCTTTACGAGGAAGGGTTTACGATTGTGGGCGCCAGGCAGCACCTGCGCGCTGAAATAAAAGTGAATAAGAAACAAAGCCCTCTGCCATTCCCTCCACAGCAGGTCCCGGAGATCAAATACATCCGCCAAGGATTGCGAGACATCTTGACGATGCTTTCGGCGCGGCATTCCTAGCGATAGGTTTCGATTAGGTTCCGACTGGCAGAAGAACATCCCTGGATCGCAGACGGGCCGTTGCCGGTGCGCCTGGTTTTATAAATTCGGGGCTTTGTCCGCGATAACCTTCTTGATCTTCTCCACGAACTCTGCGGTGGGCACGTCTTCCGTTTTTTCTTTCCCACGCGTTCGGACGTTCACGCGACCTGCCGCCACTTCTTTGTCGCCGACGACCAGCAGGAATGGGACTTTCTGCATTGCATGTTCCCGTATCTTTGCATTCATCTTTTCGTTGCGCGCATCTACTTCGACTCGCACCCCGGCTGCTTTCAATTGTGCGGCGACTTCGTTTGCATACTCAGCGTGACGTTCCGCAATCGGTATCAATACGGCCTGCACGGGCGATAGCCAGACCGGGAACGCTCCAGCGTAGTGTTCGATCAATACTCCGAAGAAACGCTCGACCGACCCATACAGCGCGCGATGAACCATCAGCGGCTGTTTGCGCGATCCATCTTCGGAGACATACTCCAAAGCAAACCGTTGCGGCAGGTTGAAATCAAACTGAATGGTTGAGAGCTGCCACAGGCGGCCAATTGCGTCCACGAGCTTGATATCAATCTTGGGACCGTAAAACGCCGCTTCCCCGGGAATTGTCTTGTACTCGATGTTGCGGCGCTTGAGGACGCTTTCAAGAGATTGGGTCGCCATGTTCCATTGATCTTCACTGCCTACAAAATTCTTGCGGTCATCCGGATTCCAGGTGGAAAGCTCGGTCTGAAACTTGTCGAAGCCAAAATCTTTCAGGACATCCAGCGCGAAATCCAGACAGGCTTCAATTTCGCTCTCAATCTGATCTTGCGTGCAGAAGATGTGGGCGTCATCTTGCGTGAATCCGCGGACACGCAGCAATCCGTGCATTACCCCGGAGCGTTCGTACCGGTAAACCGTGCCTAATTCCCCGAGGCGCACGGGTAAATCGCGATACGACTTCAGCGAATCTTTGTAGATCAGAATATGGAACGGACAATTCATGGGCTTGAGACGGTACTCCGCGTCGTCAAGCTCCATGATGTCGAACATGTTGTCGGCGTAATAACCTTCGTGGCCTGAGGTTTGCCACAACTGGCGGCGCGCTACGTGCGGCGTATAGACGAGCGAGTAACCGCGCTTGATGTATTCGGCGCGCATCCAGTCTTCCATTTCCTTGCGGATGATGCCGCCTTTGGGATGCCAGAAAATCAGGCCCGGCCCGGCCAGTTCCTGAATCGAAAACAGATCAAGCTGTTGTCCCAGCACGCGATGGTCGCGCTTTTTCGATTCTTCAATTCTGTGCAGGTGCTCTTCAAGATCCTTCCTGGAAAAAAAAGATGTTCCGTAAATTCGCTGCAACTGCGGATTCTTTTCGTCGCCGAGCCAATATGCGCCCGCAATATTCAACAGCTTGAACGCTTTTATCTTTCCAGTAGAGGGCAAATGCGGGCCGCGACAGAAATCCGTGAACTTGCCGGTACGATAAATGGAAATCTTTTCATCGGGCTTCGTGAACTGCTCGATGAAATGGCACTTCATGAAATCACCGTCTTTTTTGAACTCGGCAAGCCCCTGTTCGCGGGGTAAAAACTCGCGCGCATATGGCAGGTTCTGCTGCACCAGTTCCTGCATCTTCTTCTCGATTTTTTCGAGGTCGTCTGGAGTAAACGGAGTCGGACGATAAAAATCGTAGAAGAATCCGCTCTCAGTGGCAGGACCGTGACCCAGCTTGGTCTCCGGAAACAACTCAAGCACCGCCGCAGCCAGAAGGTGCGCGGAAGAATGACGGTAAACTCCGAGCGCTTCAGGATCTTTATCCGTTAGCAAACGGAGGTCAGTATCTTTTTCCAGCGGACGAGTCAGATCAATCAAGTCGCCATTAGTTTTCGCCGCAAGCGCCGCATCGGCAAGCCGTGGACTTATGGACTTCGCGATATCCAGTGCAGTCGTACCCGCAGGGACATCCTTGACGCTCCCGTCCGGGAGTTTTATGTGAACAAGTTCTGCCATCGGTTAAGGGATTCAGTATAAAGCACATGCCAACGAAGGCGTGTTCCCCATTCCTGGAATTGTCATCCATCAAATCGCACCCTGCCTGCCACTTGTCCCAAAAAGCAAAAGCCCCGAGAGTCATTCGGGGCTTTAGAAACATACTGGACGACGTCTGCGAAACACCTCAAGTATAGCTCCGTCAGTAATGTTGTCAAGGACTCTGCTAGTTGTCGAGTGACGACGGAGGGCGAGGGAGTTGAACCCTAGTGGCTGGTTAGCCACTCGACGTTTCGCAGACGCCGTCCAGTACCCACTGGCAACACCCTCCAGACGCCGACTGCGCGAAATCCGATTCTATTCGGAATGCGGGTTAGCAACGTCTGGGAATAGGAAATATTCTGAATTGGTCTCGATTTGGGAAGCAACTTTCGCGATCTGCTCGGATGCCGCAGCTTCCGCAGCGCCTTGGCTTCGATTTGGCGGCCTTTCTGCTGTCGGACAACTTTAAAGAATTTTTCGACTCGACACCAGGGTTGCCTGTAGCACATGCTCAGCATATGCCAAAGAAAGGGCCGGTCTCCGAACGTCATGTGCGGGTTTTCAGGAACGGACGCAACCAAGCCGTGCGCATCCCGCGGGAATTTGAGCTACCGGTCCAAGAAGCCATCATGCGCAACGAAGGCCATCGCTTGATCATTGAACCTGCACCTGCGAAATCGCTGCGGGTCGTTTTGGGCGGCCTTAAGTCGTTGCGGGAGAAATTTCCGCGTATCTCCGACCTCCGTGCCGATTCGGTGGATCTCTGATGCGCTACCTGCTTGATACCAACATAGTTTCTGACCTCGTTCGCAATCCACAGGAAAAGTAGCGGAGCAGATCCTCAAGATTGGCGAAACAAAAGTCTGCACAAGCATCATTGTTGCCGCGGAATTACGTTACGGCGCCGAAAAGAAGCAATCGCCGCGACTGTCAGCCCAGCTTGACGCCGTACTGGGCGCGCTGGAGATTCTGCCGTTCGAGAGACAAGCCGACGCTTCATACGGTTTAATCCGTGCGCAGCACTAGCGCGTCGGCAAGCCTGTCGGCGCTAACGACCTGCTCGTCGCAGCCCAGGCGCTTAGGCTCGGATACACAGTTGTAACCGGCAATCAAAAAGAGTTTTCCCGAGTGCGGCAACTTCACCTGGAGAATTGGCTGCGTTGAAAACGGTATGATTGTGGAAGAGCGGCCATTTATGGCCGCGCCAGCGGGATAGAGATGAGATGCCCTTTAGGGCCTGAGGTCACCGGGGCTAACGCCCGTAAATCCTTGCGCGACGCAACGCGGCTCTAAAGAGCCGCTCTTCTACGGTGACGACTCAATTTGGGAATTCCACACTTTCTTGTGACACGCATCACTTCAACTTATCGTCTGATTTCATACCTTCTGAGAATGAATTTTGATCGAACATTCTTCGTTACAACTGTCACCTGGCAACGGAGTCCTCAATTCCGAAATTCTCAACGAGCTGAGTTGATGACGGATGTGCTGGAGCACTACCGCGAACAGGGGAAATATGCGCTGCATGAATTTGTGATCACGCCCGATCACTTGCATCTCTTGCTCACACCCGGGGAAGACATCTCGCTCGAGCGCGTTATGCAATTCATCAAAGGCGGGTTCTCTTATCGTCTTGGAAAAGCAAAACGCGGATTGGTTTGGCAGGAGAGCTTCACAAACCATCATATCCGCGATGAGCAGGATTACGAGAACCACGCGGAATACATTCGCATGAATCCAGTCCATGCGCGCCTCGCGGAAACGCCGGAGTTGTATCCGTATTCATCGGTGTTCAGTGGAAGGGTGGCCATTCATGGCCGCGTAGAGGATTGCAAATATTAGAGGCCCTTTACGGCCTGAGGTCCGCCGGGGCCAAAGCCCAAACTCTTTACGCGACGGTAAGCGGCTCTAAACCTACCCTGAGCGAAGTCGAGGGAGCCGCTCTTCCACAGTTGCTGGCGGCCATACATCGTTGGAAGAGCGGCCATTCATGGCCGCGCAGAGGATCGTAATCGTTGGATGCCCTTTAGGGCCTGGACTCGCTTGGGCTGACGCCACACGCTTGACGCGACCTTACGCGGCTAAAGAGCCGCTCTTCCACTGTGCAGTTCCGCGCTCGGGATATGACGGTTTGCCGTCATCTCTCTGCAAAAAGAGCGACTTGAGCCTCGTGAATCTGCATTTTCAACTTTCGTGCAAGAGCGGCCATTATGGCCGCGTAAGCAGCCCCTTCCTGTTTAGTGCAGGCTTCGGCTTGCAGCGCATTCCGTGCTAGAGTCGGTCAGCATATTGCACGTAATCACCCGTGACTTCGAAACCGGCGATTACCCACGCGTACCGCAGGAGAACAACATGAGCGGCTTGGGAACTCGGTTCGTTGTTGCAGCTGGTTTTAATGCCGCTGTGGCTTTCGGTTTCCGTCTCTTCGGGGCGACTCTCACAACCTCGTGGTTCGCCCCATTAACCTGCACCCTGAGCCTGCTCTAGTCCCTCACTCCGTCCAAAAACGCTCTCAATTTTCTCGACCTGCTCGGATGCCGCAGCTTCCGCAGCGCTTTGGCTTCGATTTGGCGGATACGTTCGCGGGTCACCGCGAACGACTGGCCCACTTCCTCAAGCGTGTGTTCGCTGCCGTCTTCCAGCCCGAAGCGCATCTTGATGACTTTCTCTTCGCGCGGCGTCAGTGTTCGCAGCACGTGCGAAGTCTGGTCTTTCAAGTTGACGTTTATCACCGCTTCGGCCGGCGATACCACGGCCCGGTCTTCTATGAAGTCACCCAGATGCGAATCTTCTTCTTCGCCGATTGGAGTTTCCAGAGAGATCGGCTCCTGCGCAATCTTCAGAACTTTCCGGACTTTTGCGACCGGAATATCCATTCTCTTCGCGATTTCTTCCGACGTCGGTTCACGACCGAGCTCCTGCACTAACTGACGAGACGTTCTGATCAACTTGTTGATCGTCTCGATCATGTGCACCGGGATACGAATCGTACGCGCCTGATCAGCAATTGCA
>JBOGLB010000030.1:0-3155 GCA_050745965.1 Terriglobales bacterium
ACCGTCGGCTCTCCTGCCTGGCGACCAGCGCTCGGCTGACCATGCGGCCAGTGACGCGAAATACCCTGCCGGCCTATCGGAATCGCCGAGTCGCTGGCACCATGAGACGATGAGCCCGCGCCGTTCAGAAGATCGTGTCGAAGCGCCAGATGTCCCTCCCAAGGAGAATGCCTATGTCATTTCGCGGAAGTATTTTGAAGTTTTCGACCCTGCTCGCTATTACATTCACCTTCGCACAAATACAAACTGCCACGGCTGCATCGAATCAATCCGTTCAAAAACTGAATCGCGTAGGAACAACTATCATCAAAGCCGGCCCACTCGGAAGCGGCGCGTTCCAGCTTCCCGAGATTTTCAACGAGGACGACAGCGTCGGCCTTAAGGGAAATGCGGCTGTGGCGCCTGGCGCAGCAGGCGTATCCTTTTTGAACCGCCGGTCTAACCTGGCAATTCCAAGCAAAGTGGCGGGCCGACAGGCATTGATATCCAATTCTGCGCTCGCATCCCAAGCTGCGGCCGCGAGCACTTTGCCGCTTAAAGAGCCCACCGCTCACAGCAGCGCCGTCATTGATGATTTTCAGGACACTGGCTTTATCGGCTTCGATGGTCTGAGCAATATTGATCAGCGGACCGCCAACAATGGCAACCAGTACAGCCTGGAGCCGCCAGATCAGGGATTGTGCGCAGGCAATGGCTTTGTCGTAGAAGCGGTTAATGATGTAATTCAGGTTTATGATCGGGTGGGGAATCCGCTAACCGGAGCTGAAGATATGAATTCTTTCTTCGGACTCGCTCCCGCGATCATTCGAGGAAATCCCAATATTGTCGGCCCCTTCCTGAGCGACCCTCGTTGCTATTACGACGCCCAGACCAAAAGGTGGTTCGTGACGGAATTAGAAGAAGACAGTGGCAACAATACCGGCGCAACCGGCCGTGACTATAATTTGATCGCCGTTAGCCAGACCAGCGATCCGACAGCTGGTTTTGCCGTTTTCCAATACGACAACACCGACGACGGTTTGAATGGAACTCCAAATCACGGCGGCTGCCCGTGTTTCGGCGACCAACCTCTGCTTGGCGCGGATAAGTACGGAATCTATCAAACCACCAATGAATTTGGGGCGACGACATTTAATGGCGCCCAGATCTATGCAATTTCAAAGGCCCAATTGGTGGCTGCCGCCAATTCTCTGGATTCGGTGGCCGTCATTCAGATTGATGCTTCCGGGGAATTGGTTCCTTTCGGCGGGGAGTCCTATTCCATCCAACCAGCCCAGTCGCCATCACCTACCGCGTGGGAGGCTGCGGATAACGGCGTCGAGTATTTCCTGAGTGCCCTGCAATTCGGCAACCCTGGATACGAAGAATATGACAACCGAATCGCGGTTTGGGCCCTCACCAACACCAAGACCCTGAACAGCAATTTCCCAGTGCTGAACCTCAGTTTCAATATCGTACATACTGAAACCTATGGACAGCCTGATCCTGCCGTCCAAAAGCCGGGGCCAACACCGCTGGCAACATCGCTTGGCGATCCGGAGGAACTGATCAACACGAACGACGACCGCATGAATCAGGTCATTCTTTCCAACGGCATTTTGTACGGCGAACTGAATTCCAAGTTGAAAGTGGGCGGCGCCAGCCAAACCGGCGCAGCCTGGTTTGCTGTGCAACCCGCCTTCTCCGGTCCAAACCTGAGTGGGAGCGTTTTCGAACAAGGCTATATTGCCGTCGCTAAAAATAACGTTATTTTCCCGGCAGTTGGCGTTGACCGGGACAACGATGGCGCAATTGTCTTCACCCTGGTTGGACCGGACTATTTCCCGAGCGTTGCTTACACGTCGCTCACCGACTCGACGGTAGCTCCACTGATACACGTCGCAGGTGAGGGGGTGGCTCCAGATGATGGATTCACCGGCTATCCGCAAGAGGGCGGCAATGGAGTCGGTCGTTGGGGAGATTATTCTGCCGCGACTTGGGACGGGGAAAGAATCTGGTTCGCCAGTGAATACATTCCCCAAGATTGCGGCGTCAATGCTCCTCCGTGCCGCGAGGTCCTCTTCAATTGGGGTACTTTCGTAGGATCAATAAAGCCCTAGCTGAATCGAACGGCTTTTAGATCAACTTGAGGGCAAATGACAATGTCATTGCCCTCTTTTTTCGCCTTTCCGTCAGCTTTCAACTCGTAATTCCCCGGTATAACTGCTCCGCGAACATTTTTCCGTCCCAATATTCGATGTGCGCTTTTAGAGGCGTCTTCGCATCGGGATCAACGTGGTTTTGAACGCCTTTCGGATTAGCCCTCAAATGCACATAGTGCTCCGGGTGCTTAGCATTCATGACGTTTGGAAGATCATAAAAATCTAGGTGACCGCTGATAATGTCTGCCTTGGACCACAGATTTACCCACTCTGGCGGCCGGTTACGATAATCGGCGATCATTGGCTGCACTGCGGCGGCTGCTACTTCGCGCACCTGTGAACGCATGTCTTTTTGGGTGCGAAATAGAAACGCCGTTTTATCCAGCGGAGATCCGAACGTAAGGAACATTCTGGTGCGTTTGGCTACTCGGAGCTGTCCTGCCGAAAACTGATCGTCCATCAGAAGTCCGTTGAGAACGTCATATCCGATCACCGAACCCAGAGAATGTCCCACGACAATTATTTTTGAGTATAGGAAGTCGGTGTCGTCCTCAGTTCTGGCACTGTAAACCGCTTCACCCACTTTCATCGCCGTTTGCCAAATCTGCTGCCGGATTTCCCAGAACTTGCTGACCGTGTGTGCCGCGACATACGCAGCCACATCGCCCACGTATTGAATCAAGAATCCCCGCGCCTTTGACGCCGCCCATATTTCAAGCGCCCATAATGCCACAATGCACAGCGAATGTTTCGAGACGAAGCCTCTCCAGCAACCGCCGGGCACAACATGAAGAAACGCAGGCCATTTCACTAAATGCCCAGCCATGGAGATTGCCGCGATGACAATCAGCGCCGCGCCTGAGTAGATGAGGAACCACGCAATGAAACGCGGAGTTAAGCGTCCAAAGACAAAGACTCCGAGCGCGATTAATGCTGCTGCACTATCCACCAGAACAAAATCCCAGGTGAGCAATGGCAGGAGACTTCCCGCGGGAAAAGGGTTCGTGGCGCCCA
>JBOGLB010000031.1:0-7918 GCA_050745965.1 Terriglobales bacterium
CGGCGATCGAGTTTATTTGGACACAATTCTGGTCGGCAGCAAAGTATTCGCAAAGAGTATTTGGATTCGGACGACTGCCGGAAGCGGGAACGGGCGCGGCCAAATTCTTCGATATGACCCCCGCGACAACACGCTCACACTGAGAGATGAGGTTGCCTCAGAACCGGTAAGTTTTCGTTTGGATTCAGGCACCGTTATTCGCAATGGTACCGGTACTGGATCAGTGGAAGACCTAAAATCTGGCTCGCTGGTAGCAGTAACTTTTGATCCTCGGCAGGGACGCTCGGGAGTGGTTCGGGAAATCTCTATTCTGGCTGCGCCCGGTTCCCAATTTACCTTCATGGGAAAAATTACTTTTATTGACCTTTCGCAGCGACTGATCGCGATCGCGAATAAGCGTGACGACAAGGATTACGATATCTATTTTGGCTCCGTTCCGGTCACGGTTCTGCAAGGTCTTCGGGAAGGATCTCAGGCTTCCATCCTGGCAACATTCGATGGAAATCGTTACGTCGCACAAAAAGTGGACATCATCACCAATACCCAAGTCGGGCCGACACAGAAGTAGCGGAACCTTTCTGTTGCGATCTTCTAATTTTGGAAAGCGTCGGAAGAGCAACTTCCGATCAAGCCTGTGTGAAGTGCCTTCGTTCCCGTAGAGCCTTATCAATCACTCCGTGGCGATCTTCAAAAACATAAGTCACGGAATTTTTTGCGTAGTGCCACAGTGTCGCAAGATCGGTTTGATACCAGCAGCACTCCATCATTCTAGGGGAAAAGCCACATAGGAACCGGAACTGCCGGGGAATCTGCTCGGGAGACACCAGCGCTGCCGCGGTCATGCGGTGGTTTCCTTCGATAATCGTCAAGGAGCTACTCTCATCAATTCCGATCAGCAAGACTGCGCTGTGTTCCGGAGCGTCGGCGAAATCGGTGCTCATTGAGTGCAACTTTGCCAGGAAAGCGTTTGAGGAACGGGTTTCGATTCTGGCGCCGATACGCTCCGCGGTGTCTAGCAATTGATAACTGTCGTCGGCGTGACGGCGCCACTGGTTTCGTGGGAAAACTCTTATTCTTTGCAAATCTCGTAAATCCACTGTGATTTCCCACCACTCCGTATCAGCCGGGAGCTCGCGCCATAGCCTTCCCCGACGCCGGTAAAGTAGCGCCTTCCGAAGAACGTTGTCCCGCTCATTCTTAAGATCCGGATTTGCAACCAACTCACGAAAGGCATCGCGATAACGGTCAAACTCTGGTTGATAAAACTCATTCTTAAGGAATTCCGCAATGGCTTCAGCTTCCCTGACAGGGCGAATTTTCCTAACCCCGGACTGAACTCGCGCCACAGGCAATGCCTGTTCTTCACCGGAAAGCTGCGCACGCAAGAAAGGCACTGCTACAACCGCCAGCAATGCTGTCATCAAGACAGCTTGAACCATGATCACGCTGTGAAGGGTCTGATGAAAAAGATATATTCCCGCAATGATCGCCGCGCTGAATCCGAGCTGCAACCAGCTGACGTTACCGATTTTGCGCGAAATTTCATAGCTCATCAGCACAACACTTAACGAATAGATTCCAGTCGTGGCTGCGTATAAAACCAGAAGCGAGGTATAGGTGTTGTGACCGCCGAGAGGAAATCCTGCCCCAAGCACGATGTGCCATAAGGCTGGAGGCGCGAGCCATGTTCCTAAAGTGAACAAAGATGAAATCAGAACAACAAGCAGTAGGCCGGTACCAAGAACGGCACGGCCTCCGCGCTCTTCCGATCGAACCCCGGCAGAGAAAGGAAACATGCCGCTTACCACCGACCATGAAAGCATGTATACAACACGGCCAACGAGGGCAATTGCGGCATACACCCCCGCCTGAGTCGCAGAAAAGAAATGTTTGACCAGGATGATATCCAGGTTGTTGATGATTACTTGCCCGACGAAAAAGACTGAAGCCTGTATGCCTTCCCCCATGGCGGAAGGCAACAAGGCGTCGGAATGTACACCGCGTTCACGGCGCGGGCTGGCGAATAAGTAGGCCACCACCACGGAAGCCACAATGGCCGCTACGACGCCTGACACCCCGAAACCAGCCCACATCAGGACTACCGCGCCTCCGAGCTTTACCACCACTTCCAAGACGAAATTGAAAGCGAGAGGCCGGAAATCGTATCTGCCCTGCATCAATCCGCGACGAACTCCCAACGGCACATAAAATAGAGTCGCTGCGGCCAGCATCATGATGTAGCTGCGGGTTGGGAGGTTGAGATACCTGGTGATCAGGCCGCTGCTGAGAAAAAGCAGTCCGCTGACGCTGATTCCATATATCCACGCGCGACGATGCAAGAAACGGTAAATTCCAATCTTTTCGCCCGCGGAATCGTTCTTGGCGACATACTTTGAACACAGCAATTGGAAAGAAAGAGTGACCGAAGACAACAGCATCAAGACGGTGTACACCGCACTGGCGTGACCGAACTTGTCAGCGCCCAGGGCATGAGCAATTGCCAGGTTGTAAAGAAGATTCATCGCTCCGACGAAGCCGGAGCTGACCAGCAAAATCATGCTGCCGGTTAGAACCCGCGCCCTTAGTTTTCGTAAGCTGTGTGCTTCGCCGGCCGAGACTTCTGAGGTGGTTTCGGAAGCAACGATGGCTGGACTCTCGTCGGGCATGAATTTATTGGCGCTCGCGGGTGCGGAAGGTCAATCCCCAACCAGCCGCTCAGAACAAATTTATTCTTACGATAGGAACAAAAGAGTTGCGATTCTTGCCCTGAAAATCGTAAAACGTCTGTTGCGCCAATCCAAAGGAAAAGCGCATCGGATAATTCACGGGAACATCCGCCGCGCCGTCGCGCACGGAGCGCTGCACAGTTCGCATGTAAGAAACCGTCACTTGATTGCTAACGTTGTCATAGGCATGGAATCCTTCTCCTTGCGACCACTCTCCGTTAACATGTACAGCCCAGTGCGAGGTAAAAGGCGCATAGTCCAGGCGGAACCCAGGAGTCATGGCCTGAGCAATCGCATAAAGGCTGTCCTGAACTCGCCATGACCTCAGGTACTCGGCAAAAACTGCAGCCTGCCAACTCGAGCCAAATTTCTGCTGCACTCCGAGATACGTGGCGGTGGTGTAATACTCGCGAATGAGGGGCCGAAACAAAACATCCCGGCCTTGATATCCGGTGATCAGAGCCGTCTTAGCCCAGGGCCTTCCGACTTTAAATTCCACGGTCCCGGCAGCATCTCTTGAATGCAGATTCTGCTCCGTGAATGGCCCAGCTTCGCGGATCATGCTTCCGGAAAACGAGACCCAATTCCCGAAAGAACTGGTATTCACATATAAATATTGGCGGAATAGATCCTGATTTAGATCTACGGGACTTCGGGTGTCACGGCGAATGGTGAACTGCAAGCCCGGATTGAACGTGATTGTATTGTTGCCGAGATGCACCACCGGATTCACGCCACCATTGAAAATCGTGTCGTAGCTGTTTTCGTTCAGCACAAAGAGCTCGCTCGGAAATGCAAATGTTCCGCGCGCATTGCGTTCCGCAACCATGCCGCTTATAACCGGCCATCCGTTGAAGTGAACTTTATAGTGCGCAGCTCCGATCGTCTCGGTGGAGGAACGAGGCGGCGGCAGTAATGACGCGTTGGGCACACCCAAAAGCCTCGCGTCCAATTGGTAAATGTTGATATCTTCAAATATCGGACCCACGGTGAAGTCCGGCTGTACTGCAATGTTGGGAGTGAGTTCCTTTCCTGTATCCCCGGCGAGATCAATTTCAGTTTGCCGGGAATATTCATTCCCCTGCGAAACCTGGTTCGCGCGCGCGAACATAGTGAGGGCTCGCGCCGAATCCTGCTCCTGCCGATAGACATTCCCCATGGCGATCAGATATTCATAATTATCGTTGTTGTCGGATGAGTTTCCGAGTGCCTTCAAAACCTGCGCCGCGCTCTGAGTGCGTCCTTCCGCGAGATAAGCATTTGCCAGTCCCAGGCTCACCGATTCGTCATCGGCGCCTAGCGACTGCGCCCTTTCGAAATACTTCCTGGCAAGATCGAATTGATTGATGGCCATGAGAACGTCGGCGGCCTCGATTAAATTCTCCGGCGTTACCGCGTTGGCTTCCCCGACCCGCGCTTCCGCTAAGGCAAATCCAACTTGTTGCTGCGCTTGATCGTGGCGCCCCGAAACCGCAAACAATCTCGCCAATGCGAGACGCACTTCCACGCGATCAGAATGTGGCGCGTCCAGAGCTCGCGAATATCGTTCCATTGCCGCTTTGTGTTCCCCGAGCGCCATAAGCGCCTCACCGTTCTCCATAAGGACTTTGCTGTCGCTTCCATGCTGTTCCGATTGCGCGATCGCTTTAAGAGCATTGTCGCGCTCGCGCAACTGCGCATAGTTGCGAGCCATTTCCGCATAAATCAATGCCTCGTCCCCGCCCAACCCGAGGGTGCCTTTCAATGCGTCAATCGCGTCGTTGTAAAGATGCAGCCGGTACAATGCATCCGCCACCTCCAGGTGGATGGTCACATCTTTCGGCGCGAATTGAAGGGCGGCCCTATATTCCACGACTGCCGGACGAAACAGCATTTGCTGCCGGTAACCTTCTGCCCGGGCTAAATGAGTCGAACTTGACTCGCCTAATGTTTTCGCCGCGATGTCTGCTTCTTTAATTGCCAGTTTGCCGCGCCGAAGCTGAAGATAAGAATATGCAAGCCCAAGATGCGCCTCCCCGTAATCAGGGCGAAGCCTGATAGCAGCCTCGAAGTCCTTGATCGCTCCTTCCGCTTCTCTCAAATCGTTTCTCACGTAGCCGCGATTCATATAGGTGGTCGCCACGTTCGGGGCAAGCTCCAGGGCGCGCGTGAAATCGGCTTCCGCCTCGCGCGGATACCCCTCGTGGGCGTGCACGTATCCCTTAATCAATTGCAAATCTTTGTCCTTCGGAAGAATGCGCTCGTACTTGACCGCCATGTTGTAGGCTTCGTCATAGCGATTCAGGTACAGCAAATCGTAGGCTAGATACACTGGCACCTCGGGATCGTTAGGCAATTTTTGGAGCACTTTATATCCAAGGTTTGCGGACTCCTCGTACTTGCCGGTGCGGGTAAGGTAACGTTCTCTCTCTCGCATGACTTGAGGAACCTCGTCCATGCTTGGACTACCTTCGGCGCGATCAAGCCATTTCCTGGCCAGCGGAAGATCCTGAGATTCCAGCGCTGAGTTTGTGCCTCCCACAACAATCAGCGCATTGTTCGGCGCTAATGCGTGCGATTTCTCATAATTTTCCTGAGACTTGGCGAATTGCCTTTCCGACGTGTAAAGATCGCCGAGAGCCAGATACGGCACAAAATCGTTGGGATAGAGCTGCTCCAGCTTTAAGAAATATTTTTCCGCCGTCGTTGGATCTGAAATTTCCCGCGATAAGTATCCCAGCGCGGTAAGCGCAGAGTGGCTGGTTGGATCGAGATTGAGCGCACTGGCGTAAAGCTTAAATGCGTCCTGTTTGCGGTCTGTCCTCCACAACAGGTTGCCGTAATTCAGCATGATGTTCACATTATTGGGATCAATCGCAAGAGCGGCCTTAAGATCTTTTTCCGCCGAGACAGGATCGTTTGAATCAGCTTCGATCAGAGCGCGCAGTCGAAGAAATTCCGGTGACGATTCCTGCCCACTGATCCCGTTCAGCCCGTTGCGTGCCGCGATTAGTTCAGTATCCCCGAGGGTCGGCTGGTTCGTCCGCTGATACATTTCGTAAAGGCTCAGGTGCAACGACACCGGGTATAACGGACCTTCTTGCACCGCCGGTGGAAGATGGTCAACGGCGAAGCGATATTCGCGGATCGCGTCATCATTGCGGTCCTCGATGCTGGCAATCTGGCCCCATATAGCGTGCAGCCGGTAATTGTCGGGTTCGATTGCCGCGGCACGCTTCAGAAATGTTTCGCCATGGTCAAACTGCCCCACATTCACCACTGCCTGCGCCGCGCTGAGCTGCAAACCCACGTCATGCGTAGCTCTGTCGGCAGCGCGCGAATAGGCTTCAGCGGCTTCTTTGCGTTTTCCTGCCAGTTGATAGGTGTAAGCCAATTCCGGAAGCGCATCAGGGGCGCGGGGAACAACTTTTTTCAAAATTGCTATCGAGGGATCATATTGTCCCGCATCTCTTTCGAAGGCCGCTACTGCCCGCAAAACGCCGGGATCATTTGGCGCACGGCTCTGCGCGCGATCCAAGTATTGTTTCGAGGCCTCAGGCTGATTCAATCGCTGATAAGCCCGGGCGATAAGCAACTCGCTTCGCGCAGTAGCCTGCTGGGCATCGGCGCGCTTGAGTAAATCCAAAGCGGTTTGAGGATCGGAACTAAGAGCGAGTTCGCCCGCCAGTTCCAGATCGTCCACACTTTTTGGATTCGCTGCCAACACTTTCTTCAGAATGGCTTGCGCTTCGTTTCCGCGCCCCATCTTCGCGTAAGTCTGCGCCAGCCCAGACAGCCCCTGAATGGACGAGGGCCGCAGTTGCAAACCCTTCTTGTATGCGTACTCGGAATCTGGGTAAAGGCCTGCAAGGCGGGCCGAATAACCCCATAAAAACCACAAAGAGGCATTTTGTGGAGCGCCATGTGCCGCCCGGCTGGCGTATCCGGCCGCGTCCCTATAGTTCCCTTTCTCCAAAGCTTGCTGGGCTGCGCGAGAATTCCGCGCGGTTTCAATGCTGGAACCCCAACCTAGCCCATTCTGTGAGTTTTGCTGTTGCGGCGGGGCGGTGTTCGAACTCTTATTCTTTTTCGTGCCCTTGGGTCCGTTGCCGTTTTGATTGTTCAACTCGAACGTTTGCGCACGCAGGCTGGTGATGGCAAAAACCGCCAGCGCAATGCCGATTAGAATGTGCGTTGCCTTCTGGACCATGGTCGAATGTTAGCAGCGATCCAGCGATCGAGCGCTGTAAACTGAAGTGCTCCAGCTCGCTAAATCTCTGATGCTTCGTGACTTGCTTCGGTTGGATGCTTACCTTCGTTGCTGTACGGGACGACAGACCCATCCCGGCACCTCCCTCCCGCAAAGTAAACGCCCTAGCAAACCTTAGTGTCTAAGATAGAATCAAACGGCTGCCCACCATGTCAGAACAGACCGTATCTGGAGTAGAAACAAACTACTACCAACGGCCCATTCCGTTGGCGGCGATCATATTGACTGCGCTCGCGGTGCATGGCCCGCTGCTTGCGATGCGCTTGCCATTAAGAACTTCTTATGACGCGAATTTTCATATTTTTTTCGCGTCCCATTACGCTCAGCACTGGTTTAGCCCGTGGAACCCGAAATGGTTCGCTGGTTTCTCTCAGACCACGTATCCGCCACTGGCGCATCAGTGGATTGCATTATTTTCGTTCATCACGGGATTGCCGGTCGCATTTCTTCTGGTCCAGTTAATCGCCGTTTTATTGATTCCTGTAGGAGTTTATCGGTTCGCAGAGCTTTGGGTGAGTAAGCGCGCCAGTAGTTATGCTGCTCTGTTAAGCATATTTGTGGGAGCGGTTCCCTTCCTGGTTTACTCCGCCGGTCAGTTGCCGACAACGCTTTCAGCGCCCATTTACCTTCTCGCCTTGCCATATTTTTACGATTGGTCGAGGTCTTCTGACGGAAGGTCGCTCCTGAAGGGCGTCGTGCTCACGCTCGCGGCAGCTTCGGTGCATCACGTCACCCTGATTTTTGGATCTTTCCTATTTGCTTTGCCGGTACTCTGGCTTGCCGTAATGGACCGGGATGAAGAAACCTCCGCAGGATCAGTTTTAGGACGCGCGGCGGTCTTTACCGGAATCGCGGCCGCAGGCGTGGGGCTAGTTCTATTGCCCTACTGGCTGGCGATTATTCAACATCCGATTGAACAGATTCCGATCCCACACGCCAGCCG
>JBOGLB010000032.1:0-5019 GCA_050745965.1 Terriglobales bacterium
GTATTGCGGAGAAGTTCGTCTTGACTGATTTCCGTCTTGTGCGCGCATGAAGTCAAAACTGGCAATGCCATCACCATGAAAGCGATGAGTATCTTTGGCATTGTTATTCTCCGAGGGCAACTGCTGCGTATGACGGCAAAAATACGGCAAAAATACTAACGGAGCCCGCGACCGCGGGCTAGTTTCTCGACTCTCAACCTGCGCGGAAATCTGCAATCTTTTCATCGGCCAGGAACAGCGGCTTCGCGATGTCGTCAGTCGCTTCGCGTGCTTTACGTGCGATCTCTTCAAAGTCTGGCCGGGACCAGCCCACGCTGGATACTTGTATTTCGTTATCCGGCGCGATCCAAAAAAAAGTTGGAACATTGGTCAAACCGTACGCATTGGAAACGGGAAACGTCTTGTTGTCATCCAGCAACACGGGGAATGTGACGCCGAATTGCCTCATGAACGCAACCGTGTCTTTCAGATCGTTTTGAGAAATGCCGACGAAACTCACGTTCTTACCACCATAAGCTTTGTAAATCCGATTAAGGAAAGGAAACGCATACTGGCACACCGGGCAAGAAACTTTAAAAAACGCAGAAAGTACGGGACCTTGTGCCAGAGCATCGCGAAGCGAAAATTTCTTCCCTTCTGCCGTGTTCAAACTGAAGTCGGGTGCGTGCGTTCCCTTGGTAAGTGCGGTCATGTTTCGTCCTCCGAAAATATTAGTAAACCATTTCATAGCGAAGTTTCAGATAATCAGTATCAGATGACGTTTGCGGTTCGTAGGATTTTCCTGGCGAGTCCGGTGAGAGGGAGGGTTGCCACTCGATTGTTCTTCACCCATCTTCCGGAACTATTGCCTGAAATTGGTTCACGTGTAACTCGCACCGTATAGTCCGTTACTGTTATGGAATGGCGCAGCGTGAAACTTGATGAATCCACGCCTTGGTCTGCGGCGACTTCGGGCAATTCCCACAACCCGGGCATCAGCGGCGCTTCTTCAGGCCTCTTGACCAGGAAAACTGAACCATTCCGGCAATTCAGGGCGCACCACATAGTGAGCTTTTTCTGCCGGGTTCCGTTTGCGATTTTCGAGAGAGAACCGCGCGTGATGCATTGGGACGCCACGGGGCAACTTGAACACTTGGGGTCTCGCGGTATGCATATCACAGCTCCAAGTTCCATCAGCGCCTGATTGAAGTCCCCTGGGCTTTCACGACTCAGCAGTTGTTCGGCAGTCCGCCACAGTTGCTGCTCTAGCATAGGTCGCCCGACGAGCCTTTCGAGGACGCGCCGAATATTGCCGTCCACCACTGCAACAGGCTGGCCGTAGGCGATGCTCGCAATGGCAGCAGAGGTATATCTCCCGATGCCGGGCAGTCCCATCAATTGCTCTCTGCTGTTTGGAATTTCTCCCGCAAACTCCCTCACAACTTTTTTCGCCGCTGTGTGCAGCATGCGCGCACGCCGGTAATATCCGAGACCACTCCATGCAGCGAGAACTGACGATTCTCGCGCCGACGCCAATTTATAGATCGTCGGGAAGCGCCGCAGAAATCTGTGATAGTGCGAAATGACAGCAGCGACCCGGGTTTGCTGCAACATAATTTCGGAAATCCAGATTCGGTAGGGATCATGAGTCTGGCGCCATGGCAGGTCCCGGTGACTGCCTTCATACCAGGCAAGCAATTTCCGCTGGAACAACTTTCGCGGCTTTGCATCGCCGCCCCAACCCCTTGTTTTGTCAGCCATACTTCGATCGCCCATGGTGCGTTGCGCAGTATTGTACGTCTGCCGGAACCGGCTCCCCAAATGCCAGGGCTTTGCGGGTACCTCGGTAACTTGTATGAGTTACCACTACCGATATAAATATTCCCTATACGGGAATCAGTACTCTTGCAGGCGTGGCGTCCCGAAAATCAGCCAAATATTCTTTCAGAATTGCCGGCTCGAACTACGATTAAGCGAGGAAATTCATGCATTCAAAGACCTGGGCCGTATTTGTTCTGCCCGTGTGTCTATCTCTTCTGATCGGCTGCGGTGGTCCCGCCGGTTGCCCAGGCGGAGTCTTCGTCACGGGCGGTTGCGCAAGCAGCAACGGAGGCGGTGGAGGGAATTTGGGACAGGGTGGTGGGGGGACTGTGATAGCGCCTGTGCCAGTTACCGTCCAGGCCAATCAAACCGCAATTGCCAATATCGCCGTTGTAGCTCCCGTTTCTGGCACTCCTCCCAACGTTCAAGCTGTCGGTGTGGATTCGAATGGCTTCGCGTTCGCAACCGGGGGAACCGCGGTCCAAGGAGAGGCAGCCGGCGTCGTAACGCTTTTCGGACCGGGTATTACAAGTGACATGACGGCAAGCTTCTCCGGACCATCCGATATCATAATCACAAACATCAATCCAGTCACCGCGACCGATGGAACGCCCGGCTTACAGTTTGACATTGCCGTCGCGAACACTGCCGCGCTAGGTTCCCGGACTCTAATCCTCCAGAATTCCAACAACGACATCACAACATTTGCCGGTGGAATCGAGATCATCCCGTGAAGAAAAACATTTGCTTGACCCTCTGCGCCTTGGTAATGGGTTGTGCGAGTTTTGCGACTACAGTGATCCCACTCTCGGTGGAGAGTCTGACAACAATCTCAAGTCGCGTAATCGAGGGACGTGCAATCTCGGCGTGGGTCCAGTGGAATCCCACCCATACAGTAATTTTTACTTATACGAAGTTTCAGGTGTTGCGCTCGTTGAAGGGGGAGGCCCCGGCAGTTATTGTCGTCCGCCAACTTGGCGGCACTCTCGATGGCACCACTGAAAAAGTTGCGGGTGTGCGGCAATGGAAAATTGGAGAGCAGGCCCTGCTATTTCTGCGGCCGGGTGAGATCCGCGATGGCAGCTTGGTTGTAACTGGCTTGATGCAAGGCAATTTCTTGATTTACAAGGGTCCTACCGGGGAAAGCCTGGTATCCAATGGGGCGCCGGACGTCTCGGTGTATAAGGCGAGCACATCTCCCATTACAGCTTATAGCGGCAGTGCCATGCGGTTGCAGGACATGGAAGGCCGCATTCAGAAGGCGGTGCAGCGATGAGAGTCAAGTGGATTGTCATAGGTGCGCCTTTAGCACTTTTAGCGGTAACTTTCATGCTGGTGCTCCCGGCCCACTCGTACCTTCCTATGGGCACGGGAACAGGGACAACATTTACAGATTCCATTTGGGTCCAAACGCCTGCGTGGGTCATCAATCCCACGGTTTCCGGCGCGAATATCGCCGGCACTCCCGCGGATGTAACCAATGTTATGCAATCGTCGTTCGCAACCTGGATGGGCGCCCCTGATACCCATGTCGCGGCGACTTTTGCCGGAACCTCCAGCGCGACGGGGCCTCAGACCAATGAGAATTTAGTCTGCTTCGTTTGCGGCGGAGTGGACTTCAGTCAAGATGGCACTCTCGCGATCACTCTGATTAATTTCGATGGCAACGGAAATATCATTAACGCCAATATATTATTCAATCCCAATGCTTCCACTGGTGACGTTTCCGCCCAGCCAATCTGTTTCACTACCGGCGATGTAAATTCGACGTGTCCAACGAATAACAGCTTGCAGGAGGACATGCGCACCGTCGCTACTCATGAGGTAGGCCATTTCTTCGGCCTGGATCACTCTGCAATCGTGGGCGCAATAATGTTTCCCTTTGCGCCACCACTTTTGCAGACCCTGAGCTATGACGACGTGGCCGCAATTTCATTGTTATATCCGGATCCCAACCCGGCCGTTCCAACCGGAAGCATTTCGGGCAAAGTGACTCTGAATAACGCCGGCGTATTTGGCGCTCACGTGTTCGCGGATTCAACGACAACGTCGAATCCATTTTCTGCTTTCGCCCTGATTCGCAAGACACCCATTAGCGCGTTAACGTTTCCAGATGGCAGTTACTTGATTACAGGGCTGCCCCCGGATACTTACGTTGTCACCGCCGAACCGCTCGACGGGCCGGTCAATGATCCAAACGTAAACTGGGCTTTGGAATGGAACCAACCAGCCGTTCAAATAAATTTCACCACGCGGTGGCACTAGAGGCCCACAGTTCCGACTTACGCTCCCGCGCCTTTTTCCGGCCGTGTCCGACGCGGTTCCCCCGGTTGACCTGAACTCTTCGTCGCGGAATAATGACTTTACCCAGTTTCCCCGAACAAACAGGTTGGCGTATTTGTCCACAGATTCGAGCGATCTCCATTGACAGATTTCAACCGCAAGGTGGAAGAGACCACAGCACGCGTAAACAAATCCGTATCCGAGGCCGCAGACCGCCTCGAAAAAGAATCCGCCGAGCTGATCAAATATTTGAACGAGGAAGTCGTTCCAGCGGTACGCCAGCATTCCACCAAAGCCTTGCGCATTGCGGCGGACAAACTCGCCCACCTGGCCGACTATATAGAGCAAAACTCCTCCGGCCGCCGATGAGGACCGTACACGGCGGGATATTGATCGCGTTAGTGCTCTCGGTGGGCTTTACCGGGTGCAGCCGCCATAAGATTGCAAGATCCACCGTCCCGTCCGCACCACCCCCATACGCGAGCGAACCACAGGATGCTTCGTCTGGTGCGCACTCCGTTGCGCAAACCCCTGCGGAAGCAAGCCGGGGTGACGATTCCCCAGGCGATCTCGAAACGCTTCACGTGCCTCCCGACACCAAACCTATTTATGTGGAGACCGGCATCGCCAGTTGGTATGGTCCTCCATACAACAAGCGTCGCGGGTCCGATGGAAAAATTTACAACATGAATGCAATGACCGCCGCGCACCGCACGCTTCCGTTAGGCTCAATTGTGAGAGTGACGAATCTGAAGACCGGCCATTGGGCGATTGTGCGGATTACGGATCGCGGCCCGTTCATCGAAGGGCGCATTCTCGATCTGTCGCTGGCAGCAGCCAAAAAAACGGATGTTCAGCGCGCGGGTCTCGCCGAAGTCCGATTGGAAGTTCTCGAATCGCCTGTTGCAATCTGAACTGGCGGCCGCTGGGCTGTAC
>JBOGLB010000033.1:0-2682 GCA_050745965.1 Terriglobales bacterium
CTCCATTCCGCAATCACAAAGGAATCACCGACAGGACCAATAACCTGCCCGGAAAGTAAGGGAGCAATAATCGGTGAGTTCATAGCAAGGCATAATAGAAGAGCGGTACCACTTCGGCAAATGGTGCTCGGTCACATTGCAATTCTCAAGATTCATAATTTCCCTCGCCCCATTGCCTCTCTTTCCTGAAGTCATTTAGATTAGTTCCATCCATGCCGACTACTGGCGAGCGGTTCGAACGGGCAGTCTCAATCATGACTCGCCTTCGCGGGCCTGGAGGGTGCCCTTGGGACTTGGAGCAGACCTTCGATTCCATCAAACCCTATACCGTCGAGGAAACCTATGAAGTTCTGGAAGCCATAGACAATCGCGACTGGGAGGAATTGCCTGCGGAGCTTGGAGACCTGATGCTTCAAGTACTCTTTTACTCCCAGATGGCGAACGAGGAGCGCAAGTTCTCTATTGATGACGTGCTGGATAGCCTTTGCAATAAATTAGTAAGCCGCCATCCGCATGTATTTGGCGACGCGAAAGCGGACACTTCAGCGGATGTACTGCGGAATTGGGAGGCGATCAAGAAAAAGGAGAAGACTGAGAGGCAACCTGCTAACCCTGCTCGCGAAAATGCGGCATCTTTGCTGGACGGCGTTTCGGCGGCGATGCCAGCGCTGCTGGAAGCACACAAGCTGAGTTCGCGGGCTGCGAAGGTTAAATTCGATTGGCCTGATGTGGAAGGACTATTCGACAAACTTCAGGAAGAGATTCGAGAGCTTCAGGACGAATTGGACGAACCAGCCGAAAAGATAAATGTACATGTTGAAGAAGAAGTGGGCGATCTTTTCTTCGTTCTCGTGAATCTTGCCCGCCATCTATCTGTTGATCCCGAGTCCGCGTTAAGGAAAGCGAACCGCAAATTCAGGCGGCGTTTTCAATGGATGGAGCAACGGCTTGCGGCGTCTGGAAAGAGTTTGGAACAGTCAACTACCACGGAGTTGGAGGCCCAATGGCAAGAAGCGAAGAAATTTTTAGAGCATGAAGGTTGAAGCCATTACGCTTCGCGAGCTTCAGATCCCTCTTGTCAATTTTTTTGAGACAAGCTTTGGGCGAATTTCGAGCCGCCGAATTCTTCTTGTCACCGCACATTGCGACGGCATTGACGGGTGGGGAGAGTGCGTGGCCGATGACGGGCCTTTTTACAGCTCCGAGTGGACGGAGACGGCTTGGGCGACCATCAGAAAATATCTGGCTCCGGCGATCCTTAATCGAGATCTGAAATCGGCGGGCGACTGCGTTCCCCTGGTAGCTAGAATTCGTGGCCACCGGATGGCCAAAGCGGCCGTGGAGAACGCCGTCTGGGACGCTGAAGCGAAGCAAAAGCAGATGCCGCTGTGGAAGCTGCTGGGCGGGACGCGTCGCGAGATTTCGTGTGGTGTTTCCATCGGCATTCAGGATTCGATCGAACAGCTCCTCGATAAGATTGAAATCGAACTGGCCGCCGGTTATCAGCGGATCAAAGTAAAAGTCAAGCCTGGCTGGGATTTGGGCGTACTCGAAAAGATCCGCTCGCGATGGCCACACACTACACTCAGTTGCGACGCTAACTCTGCCTACACCCTTGACGATATAGATCATTTGCGCAAATTTGATCAATTCAATCTGCTCATGATCGAACAGCCTCTGTGGGACGATGACATTTACTATCATGCCCAATTGCAACGTCAGTTGAAAACGGCGATCTGTTTGGATGAATCCATACACCATGGCCGTGGCGCGGAGCAGGCCATCACGACGGGCGCGTGCCGGATCATAAACATTAAAGTAGGGCGCGTTGGTGGATTTACCGAAGCCGTTAAAGTTCATGACGTTTGCGCTTTGAAAGACATTCCCGTGTGGTGTGGGGGAATGTTGGAATCTGGAATCGGGCGGGCCCACAATATCGCATTGTCCACACTGAAGAATTTTCGTCTTCCCGGGGATGTCTCAGCCTCGAAGCGCTATTGGAAGGAAGATATTATTGAGCCCGAGGTAGAGGTTACGCAGCGAGGGACAATCCAGATTCTGGATAAACCGGGCACTGGATATACGGTGAAGGAAGATCTGGTCGAAAAATTGACAACCCGCAAAGAAGTGCTGATCGCCGAGAACTGTAAAACCTAACGCCTTAGGCTCGGCAAGCCGTGTCATCTTCCATTATCGTCGCCGGGCATCTGATTTTGCGCAATCAAGGCTTGCTGTTTTTTAAGCAAATCCACACCTTGAGCGAAGGTAAGATCTGGGGGAGCAGGATGAAAATCGGTGTAGACTTCTTTCGCCTTGATATTCAGAGTCTTAAAAAAAAGAGCCTTGCCGGTGAACGAAAGATCCATGCGGGTTACTTCCCAATGTCCCCCGCCCATGTCGCCCTGCTGCACAATAAAATGACCTCCGCGATCGAGGTGTCCCAAAATTCCCCAGCCGAAGCCGACTTCTTTTACCAAGGTGCCGTCAATCTTCGCAATCCGATGCTGCTTAGTGTCAATGAGCATGGTCCCCTGAAGGCCGGTCAGAATTTGCTCAACATGAGAAGGCGGAGAGTATTGCGGGTTGGGACGAAACTTTAGCCGAACTAACGGGTCTCCAGGCGCGCCAAGCCCTTCTTCGCCGGTAACCGTTCCATCCTCTTCGTAGAAGAAAGCTTGCGGA
>JBOGLB010000034.1:0-8950 GCA_050745965.1 Terriglobales bacterium
ATTCTGGCCACCCATGTTGGCGACGTCCGGTACCGTCACCCCGGCTTTGGGGTCAGCCGGAGGTACATCGTTGATGGTTCCCGTCAGCGTGCCTCCAGGATCGCCTTTTTGCAGGTCGGCAGTGCTCGGCGCCTTAGCCGCGGCATCCTTTAATTCGGCATCCGCGCGTGAAGGCGGAGACGCAGCCGGAGCTGCCGCCTGGCCATATGCAACCGCGCTCATCGCCAGGCCAAGCGCGAAGGTGCAAAGACATAGACTGCCACTTCGAATCCATTTCATTTTGTCTGCTCCGTAGTCGTTTTTGGTGTCGCGGTGTCGCCCGGCACTGACTTTCCTAGGTCTTCCAAATCGCGTTCTTATTGAAAGCGGAAGGCAAGACGTAAATAATTCCGAACAGGCTCACCACGATTCCAAACAGCGCGAACCCAATTCGTCCGCCAACGCTCGGAACCAGGTGTATGCCAAACAAGGTTATGATCCAGCCGAAACAAGAGAGGAAAGCGCCGCCCAGCTTCATCCCCTTGGATGATGGCCCTCGAGCCACCCGTCCCTCAAGTGGCTTGAGCTTCATGAAACCGACGAGGCTCCCCAAAAACAGGGCAGCCCCTGCCACGGCTGATATCTTTCCGAATCCAGTGGAAAAATATGCGATGCCATAGCAAATAGCCGTGAATCCCACCAGGAACGTCGTGAAACTACGGCCTTGTCCAGTGTTTGCAGCCATGAGAACTGCCTCCTTGACCCTTGGTGGGTCACCTTCTGTAGTTTGCAAATCTGTTCAGAAATCTCTTGCCTGGGCCTGCGATCATGGGCGCTCTCCCTTTGGTTCCGGATTGAACCGGCAGAGCTAGAAACACCACGAACTGCAATGCCACCATAATCTCCAGCGTCAGGGGCAACTGGCCCTGAAGCCGGATAATCAACATCAACAACACCATCGAAAACCATTGCCATCGCGAACGCCTAAGCCGTTCTATACGGTCCGAAAGCCGGAAGAGGTCGCCGATCTCGATGGCCTTTCCCCGCTTAAATGGACCGTGTGCGCGGATACAAGCAACCGCAAAAAAGCCTGCGAGCAACAACTCGATCAGAATCGTCTTCCAACTCATTTGTCTGTCTACTAACCTATCCCGGGCTGAAGCTCATACTTCGGCGTAGCGCCTTAACGAAGATAGTGTCGCTAAGAGGACAGCCGAATCAACTGGACTCGGATTCTGCTGGTAGAAGGGCGGAATGTCCAATTCAAATTATTTATCACTGCGAATAATCTGCCTAATCTTGAACCATGAACGGACAATGCATCTTACGCTTCGCAGCCGACTATTCATCTCGCCATCATTGATTCCACTGCCCTTCTGCGAAATACCCCGGCCGCGCTTCAACAAGATGGCGAGGTTACCGGGTGCCGGAGCGATCCGGCTCCTACCTGCGCGCGCTTAGTCAGTGAGAACCAAAAAACTGATAGCGGAAATCGAACTAATTACTTGCCCTTTTTACAGACCGGGCCGCCCCTGATGGCGGATGCGATATATCCATTCAACGTCACTCCACCAGCTACATGCTGTACCAAATCCTCTCGAGGACGAAGGAGAAGTCGGGCATTCTTGTGGATGTCCATTCGATCTCTCCTAAGAATTGATTGCTCCAATCAGCTTCTCTGGTTCCCGTATCCCACTTGAATTTGGCCGTCGTCGCGGCTGAAAACTGGGGCCTCTCGAAAACCGACTCCGTGTTGGCGCTGAATCGAGTCTTGATGCGGATAGAATCAACTCCATCTCTCTCAACCCAACCCATGGGAGGCTCCTTATGTTATCCATTCGCCCAGCAACCGCCGAGGATGCACAGTTGCTGAGAACGCTGATCTGCGAGCTAGCTGATTACGAACACGGACTCGAACACGTATCAATCACCGAAGCCGATCTAGTTCGGGATGGTTTCGGTCCGCGAGCAAAATTTCGCGCCGTTATCGCCGAATGGAAGGGGCAGCCCGCAGGATATGCTCTCTTCTTCTTAGCCTATTCAACCTGGCGGGGCCGTACCGCGTTGTTTCTCGAAGACCTATTCGTGCGGCCGCAATTTCGAACTAAAGGAATCGGCAAGGCATTGCTGGTCCACGTGGCAGCCGTGGCCCGCAAGGAAAACTGTTATGGAGTGAAGTGGGAAGTGCTCGACTGGAATCAACTTGCCATTGATTTCTACAAAACGATTGGCGCCGAATTCAGAAATGAATGGCGCTCAATGCTTCTGACGGGCGAGCCGTTGCAGCGCTTCGCCGCTAATGGAATCTCAACCTAGCCCTGCGCGAGGGCCGAATTACGGCCAGCGCTTTGCCGTATCTTCCCACCCGGCGGCACGGGCTGGTTGCGGAGGCGCGGCGTTAACGGCTGCCGGCTGAGGTATCCGAATCGGAGTCTGCGCCGGTGCGGGAGTCGCCAAGGTCGGCTTATTGCCCGCTTCCATGCCAGCTTCTTTCTCGTCCGACAGCAATGGTGCGGCAACCCTTAACGCTTCAACTTCCTTTTCTAGCCTGGAAAGCTCCAGTTCCTTCTGTCTCAAAACTTCGTAAACATTCTTCATAGCCTTGGCACCTGTGAGAAATATTTTCCCGCACTAACGTTAATTCGCACTCTAGGCACACCGCCCATTTTTGTCAAGAAGGAAGCTCAATAGAACGAACCTGACAGAGGGCGGTTAATGCGGGGACCGCTAACATAAGATCATTCAAATTGCTTGCGGAAGGTTGCTAGTTGCTGTTTCAGGTCGTCAATCTCTTTTCGCAGGCTGGCTACTTGATCTTCGAGGACGAGCAGGCGGCTGTCCTTCTCATCCACAGGGATGCCAAGAGATGGCGTGAAAGTGGACGCGATGGCGACATCCTCGACGTCTCCTGAGAGGAGATGCGCGTAGCGGGATTCTTTGGTGCCGGGCTGGCGGGAGAGCATCTTAACCAGAGGGGGGTCGCGCTGCATGAGGCGCTGCAAGGTGGATTGGACGTCGGTGAGATCTTCAAACCGGTGAAGCCGCTCGCTGCGTCCGCGAAGTTCGCCAGGAGTTTGGGCTCCGCGCAGGAGCAGAACACATAAAACTGCGGTCTCGGCGCGGGTGAAATTGAAAACTTCCTGAAAGCGATGCTCATATTTTGTGACACGGCTGTCGGCGCTGCTGGTGGGACCGGCAAGGCGCTTTTGCTGAAGCGAGTCTAATGCGTCTCGGACCGTAGCCTCGTCCAGCGTGGTTACGGGATCGCGATTATTTTTCTGGTTGCAGGCATTGATCAGGGCATTTAACGATTGGGGATAATAGTCGGGAGTGGTGATGTCCTTCTCAATGAGCGATCCGAGGACGCGAGCCTCGACGGCACTCAGAACGATATTCGGTGTCCGCTTTTGCTCGGAACTTTCCATTGGCGAAATTGAGTCTCCCTATTTTGTCCGCGCGTTAAGCAAGGATATCAGCACGGTAGAGCACCCCCAGCTACAATACCCATGTGAAACCCAGCATCTTTGTGGTGGAAGATGATCCAGACATTTCGTTTCTTGTCCGCCATCATCTGGATGGCGCGGGCTTCGCGGTGAAGATTTTTCCTACTGGAAGTTCGGTGATCGAAGAGTCCGAACATCAGCGGCCGGGGCTGTTCGTTCTCGACATTATGGTACCGGGAAAGGACGGGCTGGAGCTGTGCCGGCAGATTCGGAAGACGCCTACATTGTCGGCGACGCCCATAATTTTTCTTACCGCGAAAAGCAGCGAGGCAGACCGTATTCTTGGATTTGAGCTGGGCGCCGACGATTATATTTCCAAACCGTTCAGCCCGCGCGAGCTGGTGGCAAGAGTGAAGGCGGTGATGCGGCGATTCGAACGACCGCTTTTGCATACTCCTTTGCGGGTGGGAGGAATTGAAATTGACCGCACCGCGATGACGGTCAAAGTAGACGGCGCGGTAATCACGACGACCGCAACCGAGTTCCGGCTGCTGGAATATTTTGCCCGGCACGTGGGAAGAGTGTTCAGCCGCGACCAACTGCTGGATTCGGTGTGGCGCGATACGTCCTACGTTACGCCCCGATCTGTGGATGTTTACGTGCGGCGCATCCGGGAGAAAATCGAGCGCGATTCCGAGGATCCCCGTTACCTCAAAACCGTTCGTGGAGCGGGATATCGCTTCGAGCTACCCAAGTGAGAAAAGAGTGAGCCGCCACATATTTTTTAAGTTGCTGGTTGGGTTTGTGCTGGTGATCGCGGCAACCGCGATACCGATTGGGCTTTTTCTACGTCGCGCTATTGAATCGTCGCTTCGCCAGGAAATCGAACGCAATCTGAAACAAAAGACGTTGATGTTTGCCGCCCGCGTGAATACTGATCGCAAAACCAACTTGCAGAATATTGTTTCGCAAGAGGGACACGCAGCGGGCGCGCGCGCCACGGTGATTGATGTTTCGGGAAAAGTGCTTGCTGACTCCGAAGCATCGGCAGCAACGATGGGGAATCTTTCGACCGACGCCGAGTTTGAAGCCGCCCTTAGGGGAGAAACCGGAATTGACACCCGGCCCAGCCCAGCAATGGGGATTCCTATTCTGTATGTAGCGGCGCCTGTCGCAGGGGGAGCTGCCCGCCTCGCGTATCCGCTGTCTGATGTAGATGGTGCTGGGTTATGGGATGGCGTGCTGCTGGGCTCCGGGGTCGCCTTTTTACTGGCGTTGGCGCTCGCTGGAATCGCGGCGCGGTCGGCCTCACAGGGCGGCAAGCCGGATCAGCGGAATAAGGAAACAAGCCTGGCCAAAATTCCCGCTGACATCGGCGACGCACCCGCTTCTGAGTCGGGCGGACACGAGGAAAAGCAGCACCAATTGGAAACTCTGCTGAACAGCATGCAGGAAGCAGTCATCGCAATTGGTCCTGATGAACTTGTGCAGTGGGCAAACCTCAGCATGGAGCGGCTGATTGTTCTGCGCATCCGGCTGAACGCGCCAATCGTGGAAACAGTGCGGGACCCCGATTTCCTTCGCGCTGTGCGAGAGGCCAGCGAAACTCAGAAAGTGGTTACCACAAGGGCGGCGTCCATTGTCGGAGGGCGCGCCTTCGATGTGACCGCCGCGCCACTGCCGGGAGGCGGCGCGGTAGTAGTTTTGCGCGACCTGACGGAAACCGAACGCGTGGAAAAAACCCGGCGTGATTTTATCGCAAATGTTTCACATGAATTACGCACTCCGCTGACTTCAATCCAGGGATACGCGGAAACTCTGTTGGACCCTGCGGGAGAAAGCAGCCACTCACCGGATAAACATTCGCGCGACTTTCTGGAGATTATCCGGAAGAACGCGGCGCGAATGTCGCGTCTTACCGAGGATCTCTTGACCCTGGCGAGGGTCGAATCCGGAGAGCAACGCTTCGATGTCAGGCCGGTTTCCACTACAGAATTGTTGGACGAGGCAGTTCAGAATTTTCGCGAAGTGGCCGGAGCACAGGGTATCGAAGTACAAGTGGACGATCAATCTTCGGCACAAGTGAACGCCGATCCGGAAGCCATCCAGCAGGTGTTTTCCAATCTGATTGAGAACGCGCTAAAGTACGCCGCGTCCGGTAAGGTCATTGCTCTCGGCGCCCGGACAATCGAGGGTGGCATGGAGTTTTACGTTCGGGATTTCGGACCGGGAATTTCTTCCGAGCATCTGCCGCGACTGTTTGAACGGTTTTACCGCGTGGACCGGGCACGCTCGAGGGAATCAGGAGGAACAGGTCTTGGTTTGGCGATCGCGAAGCACATAGTACTTGCCCACGAAGGAACCATTCGCGCCGAAAGCGAACTCAACCACGGCTCAACTTTTTTGTTCACGCTTCCGCTGGCCGAACTGGTAAGTGCGCCTGGACATTGAGAAGAAGCAAACACTTCACCTTTTGGGATGACAGCGGTAACCATATCTCGGTGCCTCAGAATTTACCCATTTTTAACAAAGTTGCGGGAAAAACAACCTATTCTTCGTCCTAGCGGAATAGTCTCGAGTATCAGCACGCTGAAGGATAAGCATCCATGGCGGCAACCAGTATCAAGAATCCCGAACCAGCGTTGGCATACGCTCACCTGGTCACGAGCACAATCGAGGCTTGTGAAATCGCGAAGGGAGCCGCGGGGCTTGCCGCTGAGGGCATTGCCACCGGCTCGGCGCCAGTGCTGAACGCCATCCGCGAGCGCGAAAGAACACTGGACAAAATGGATATGGAAGTGGACGCGGGCGTGACCATGGCCATCACCAAAGTCAGCGACCCCGAAGCGCGAGAGCTATTAGCGTGCATGAAAATCATGATTGGATTGGAGCGCATCGGGGATCTGCTTCTGAGCTTTGCCAGCAGCGCGCAAGCCGCCGGAGACCGCCTCGATTCCAGGGACCGTCATGATCTGACAAACATGGCTACCATCCTTGAAAAAATGCTTGCAGACGTGGGATTGTCATTCTCCAACCGGGATGTGAAGAAGGCGATTGAAGTGCTGCGGGCTGACGGCGAAATGGACCGGCTTCGGAATCTGATTTTCATGCGGCACATCGAAAATCCCGAAAACCTGCATCATCAGGCCAGCCTTCAAGTCATATTCATGACGCAATCGCTTGAGCGCTCGGGTGATCATGCCAAAAATCTCGCCGAGGAAGTCTGCCATTTTGTGAGCGGGCATACCGTCCGCCACATGATGCTGACCTACGACAAGCCGCTCGAACAGATGTTTCTCGAGTGGCTCAAACACCGCGAGCTTCCTCATTAGACTGCGATTCGTCTTCGCGGAGTGAATCAAGACCTGCACTCCGGTAATCTCCGCCGCAACTCCAACCGCCATATAATCACAACACTGTGAGCACCCTTGCCACTCCGGCTGAAACGCGCACGGCCACGCGTCCGACCTGGGCTGAAGTTTCTCTGTCAAGACTTCGACAAAATTTCCGCGTCGTGGAACGTCACGTTGGCAGTGGCGTGACCGTCTGCGCCGTGGTTAAAGCAGATGCCTACGGGCATGGAGCAGTCGAATGTTCCCGAGCTCTCGAGCAAGAGGGCGCGAGATGGTTGGGCGTGACTTCTCTGGACGAAGCAATTCCGCTTCGCGAAGCGGGAATTCGGACGCGAATTCTATTGATGACGGGATTCTGGCGTGGAGAAGAAGCCGAGATCGTTCGCCTTCGACTGACACCAACCGTTTGGGAAGCCGGACAAATTGAATCGCTTGACCGTGCGGCCAGCGGCGGCCCGGGTTTTCCCATCCACTTAAAAGTGGATACAGGCATGGGACGCCTCGGCGCGGCGATGGAAGATCTCCCGGCGGTCTGCAAGATTTTGAAAGCTGCGTCGAATTTAGTGCTCGAGGGAATCTCTACGCATCTTGCGTCTTCGGAAGTTTTGGATGCTGCCTCAGTGCAACAGCAGTTGCAACGGTTCGCTATGGCTCGAGAGCTAATAATCAATGCGGGATTCGAGACCCAATGGGTTCATGCCGCCAATACGGGCGCAGTCATTGCGCGACCGGAAGCTCTGTATAACATGGTGCGTCCTGGCATCGCGCTCTACGGATATCATTTGCCGTTTGAGGTTGCCGGAAATGAAATCTCCGATAAAACGCCTGACTTGAGCGTGACCCCGGTCTTGAACTGGAAGACGCGAATTCTATCGCTGCGCAGGATGCCTGCAAATCAGGCTCTGGGTTACGGCGGAACTTACGTTACGAAGTCCGACGCAACGATTGCTGTTCTGCCCGTCGGATATGCCGATGGATTGAGTCGCCAACTTTCCTCGCGCGGACGCGTGATTGTTCGCGATCATTATGCTGCAATCGTTGGCCGCGTTTCGATGGACCTGACTCTCGCCGACGTAACCAACATTCCAGGCGTGATGGTCGGCGACGAAGTGGTGTTGCTCGGATCGTCCAATAAACTCACGGTGGATGCCATGGAGCATGCCAGAATGGCGAATACTACACCCTACGAAATTCTGTGCAGCATCTCGAAAAGAGTACCGAGGAAATACGTCAACTAGAAACTAGCGTGGGACTCTCCGCTCGTCCCGTTCAATCAAGATCTCGCCAGTTTGAACCCACGCCAATTTCAACCAGCAGAGGGACGATTAGAGGATGGACTTGCTCCATCTCCTCGCGCACCAGAGATCGGGTGCTATCAATCTCCGCTTCCGGGACTTCGAAGACCAGTTCGTCATGAACTTGCAGCGTCATCCGCGACTTCATACTGCGCTCACGCAAAGCCTTATCAATGCGTATCATCGCCAGCTTGATCAGGTCGACAGCGGTTCCCTGAAGTGGAGTATTCACGGCTGTGCGCTCGGCAAATCCGCGAAGGTTCGCGTTCTTGCTGTTGATGTCGGGAATCGGGCGCACGCGGCCAAACATTGTTTTCACGCTCTGATCGCGGCGGGTTTCTTCGAGGGTTCGGTCAATAAAATTCCGAACTCCGCTGTACTTTTCGAAGTACGCAGCGATAAATTGCTTTGCTTCGCCGGGTTGAATCCCCAATTTTTGTGAGAGCCCGAAAGCTGACAACCCATAAACGATGCCAAAATTCACTACCTTAGCCTGCCTGCGATGATCGGCGGTGACCATGAGCGGTGGCACTCCGAAGACCTGAGAAGCGGTGAGCGTGTGTATGTCGTCGCCACGACGATATGCCTCAACCAGCAACGAGTCCTTTGAAAAGTGGGCGAGCAGGCGAAGCTCGATCTGCGAATAATCCGCTGCCAGCAGAACGTGACCCCGCTCAGCCGTAAAAGCGGCGCGAATCTCGCGGCCCAACTCGGTGCGGATAGGAATGTTTTGCAGGTTGGGATTGGCCGACGATAGTCGTCCCGTGGCGGTGCCCGTTTGATCAAACGTGGTATGCAGACGGCCGCTGGCTGGATCCAGCAAAGCGGGCAGCGCGTCCACATAGGTGGATTTAAGTTTGGACAGTTGGCGGTATTCCAG
>JBOGLB010000035.1:0-8657 GCA_050745965.1 Terriglobales bacterium
CCCTGGAACCAAACTTACCAAGTTCCAAACTGATGCGAATCTAGGTATAAGTCGCAACATTGTCAAGAAAAATCTGTGTGAAAAAAATTTCGACGCGATATTAAAGATGATGCTAGTGAATAAAAAAACCTGTGAGCGCAAGTAGCGATGCGGGTACGCCAAAATTCCCGCCGTGTTTACCAACTAAATTCCCCCGCTGGAAGGAATCCCACTGAAAATTCCACCGTGATTCGATGAACTTTTTTCGTTCGCAAGAGGCAGAACCTTGACGAACGTCACGGCTGCGAACCCGCTGGCTTGTACACGCGTACATAGTCAACAAGCATTTGTTGCGGGAACACGGTGGTGACATCTGGAGATCCCGGCCACGACCCTCCCACTGCGAGATTCAGAATAATAAAGAACGGGTGATCGTAAACCCACTTCGTCCCTGCGGGCAGATCGGCGGGTATGCGGGTCGCGTAAAGATTGTTATCCACAAAAAATTTGATTTGGTTGGGAGACCACTCGACCGCATAAATATGGTAGTCATCGGCAAAGCGGCGGCCGTCAGGAAACGAAAAAGGCGCGCCAATTCCGTTGGCCCCGGAATACCCTGGACCATGGATGGTGCCATGAACTATGGAAGGCTCGCGGCCAATATTTTCCATGATGTCAATTTCACCGCAGCTTGGCCAGCCGTTGGTGGAGATGTCGTCTCCCAGCATCCAAAACGCGGGCCACATGCCTTGCCCGTAGGGAATCTTTATGCTGGCTTCGAAACGCCCATAAGCCTGCTGAAATTTGTTTGAGGTATTCAGCCGCGCGGAGGTGTAGTTGCGGGTAACCCCATCAGGTCCCGTGTAGTTTTCCTTTAGCGCGGTAATGATGAGATTGCCATTCTGGATCTCCGCGTTTTGCGGCCTGTTGGTGTAATACTCGAGTTCCTGATTTCCGTTGCCGTTCCCATCAACTTCAAAATTCCACTTGCCGGGATCGGGTGCAGATCCGTCAGCCGCGTTGAATTCGTCGCTCCAAACGAGTGTCCAGCCACTTTCCCCTTGTGACGGCGGCGGCGTCACCGAGGTATTTACGGAGTGACCGCAACTCACAAGCAAGAGCGCAGCAACAACCGGAATAAGCACGGAAAATCTTGATCGCATATTTTTGAGGCCCACAACCTTCTCCTATTTCGGGGGCGACGTCATCTCCATTGCCCAAATCGCCGCGGGGCGCATGTACATCGAAGCCCGATAATAGCCGGTTCTCTCCCAAGCTTCAGGCGTGCGGAACCAGTATCCCTCCTTTTCATAGGTTGTGTGATACACACCCCACGCCGTGCGGTATCCCTCGTCTATCATGCCATCGCTCAACATTAGCGCTGCTACGCCGAAAGTTGTCCCCGTCCAGACTTCCTGCACTTGTTCGTTGGTGGTGATTATGGTTCCATCGGCGGCCATGCCATTCACAGCGCCCATCTCGCCTTTGGCAAACTTCATGACGTTGAAGTCGTAGATTTTCTTCAGCGCCTTCAACTGCATTTCGCGCGGAACGAGATCGCCGAGGCCCGTCATATTCGCGTACCATTGCCCGGCCAACTGGTCGGCTTGCACGTTGTCGCGATATTCGCTCATCGTGTCGTAGCGGAAGTAATCGCCATTCCAAAGCTTCTTTATGTATGTGTCTTGTCCCTTGAGAAACATCGCATGGTACCTGGTTGCCGACGCCGGATCACCTAATACCTTTGCCATTTCTTCCGCGGCGCGCAATGCGGCGAGCCACAGTCCTCCGCAATAGGCACTCTCGCCATGCACGATCCATACATCGTATGTCTGGTCGGGATAGTCGTCATTCTGCGGAAGCCCATCGCCGGTGCGATCGTACTGTTGAAGATGTTGAATCGCTTCCTGCACCGAAGGCCACGTGTAACGAAGGAACTCGGTGTCTTTCCTGCCGGTAAAAACGTAATCGCGGTAGATCATGAGCACGAACTTGCTGTTTAGGTCTTTCCAATCGTTGGTATTTTGCCAGCTAAAGGAATTGACCTGGAAAAACGGATCTTCTTGAGGCACGCCAAGATCATGCGGCACCGCGCCTTTGGCTTTGCGAACTCTGAAATGCAGAGATCCCGTCTGTTGCGACTTCCATGTCCACAGATACTTGTCGGTCAAATTTTGCGGAACGGTGTCGGAAAATTGACGCAGCACCTGGTTATCAATATCGGGCCAGAACTCCACCAGCGGCATCGAACCGTAGAAGCGAACGTCAAGCGTGGCATAGTACGGATAATCAAAACATTCGAGAAACGAAAATGTGTCGTCAGCCTTTGCATCTGCGCCAACCGGATGTCCCCAGAACGAACCGCCATCCGCCAGAATGTACATTTCGTTAAACAACATTCCACGAAACCACAGCGGTTTGCTTTCGTCGTTGATGTATGGAGCCTGCCAAGCATCAATCTCATCGCTCCATTTGGCGGCATTCGCGAGCCCATCGCGCGCGATGTCCCAGGAATTTGTTCCGGATGTGCCGTAGAAATTCGTATAGTGGCGATACCACTTGCGCCCCGAGCCGAAAGTCACAATCGGCAGATCCCACGCAATCACCATAGGAATGACGCGCTTTTCGCCCGGCTTCAGTGTGAATCGAACCGCGATGGCTCCGGCAAGATGTTCTCCACTGCTGACCCACGATTGATCGCTGTTCGAAAGGCGTCCGTCGGCGGCGAACGGCTTCCATATCTCACCGCTGGTTTGGGAATCGAAAGTGGTCTGATAAGAAATTTCGACGCCGGGCGATTCCAGCGATGCGATGGTCATCTGGCCATCCCAATCGTCCCGCACGCCGTTTGGATGGATGCGGTCGAAGACGATTCCTTTCATCTGACCATCCGTTCCCTCGGGTTTCGCGACAAAACGGTTATGGTTCCCGGCATCAAGCGCGCCATTCATGTTTGCAGAAAAATCGCGAAACCACCCAAGCATGTTGCTCCATGACAAAAGGACAGAGACCGTGACGGTCTTGTCCGTTGGGTTTTCGGCATGCCAGCGATAGACGGCAACCGGATAACTGCTTTCGCGATAATTGTTCGGAAGAACGGGCGAGAATTGTTCGAGCGTTACGTGAGCAGGAAATTTATCCCACCGGTAGTCGTACCAGGATTTCGGATAGAGAGAATAATAGTCACCGGCGCCAATGGGGTAATCCCATTTCCAACTAGCCAGTTCGCCCTTGTCCGGATGCCCTGCCGTGAGCACTTGTGCGACGCCTTCCGGCGCGCCTTCCACTTTCTGATACATGGCAAACTGGTTGGCCCAGACGGTCTGATATTTATGGACGCCGCCCTTGATGTGCCAGCGCGCGAAGTCTCCCCGATAGGTTCGCGAAAAAGTGCCTGCGCCGAAACCGCCAACCGGCGCGCCCTGCCAGTAGCCGTCGTCAATCATGCCCGTTGCGGCGAGCGCGGGTTTGCGGCCGCCGGCGTTTTCGAGCGGCAGGCCAATTGGGCGTTTCCAAGCGGCCTTCGGAATGGTGTCTCCCGCAAATAACCACGCAGCCGACAGCAAAACCAGGAAAAGAAGCGAACACTTTCCGCTTCGCCGAAAATTCATGTTGCCCTCCCGGGGAATCGCCTGCGCCCTGTTGGAAGCGATCGCAGAGAACGCAAAAGTCGGTATTCTATAGAGGGTCAACCTGAATAGGAAGCAGTAACTTAGGCAGCGTCCCCACTCGATCAACCACGCAGGACACGAAGTGGTATGAAGGGAGAGGTACAGTGCCACTCTTTCGTCCAGCTGTTGTTCCTTGTGGTAAAGAACCGTTCGTCAGTGGCGAGCGTGCGTCAAACAACGCGTGGGAGTCCCATTTCCACAGGGTGCGAGACTGGCGGCGGACAGCGTCGTCCTGTTCAACCGAGCGGCGCTGCCCTCCGGAATGTGCAAATCTTTAAGGTTGCTTTAATCTTCGCAAATCCGGAACAGTAGAAAACCCAACAAGTAAAAGGTGCTAACTCCATGTAAACGCGTTGGTTGTTTGCAAAATTGTCAACTCGACTGATCGGCAAGGTAACTAAAACGTCCACGGAAAATTCAATATGTCCAAGCTTGCACAGTGTTTTCCACAGATCAGAAATGACAAAAAAGGTGCTGGCCGATTCCTCATAATGTTACTCAGGCGAACCCATTCCCGCCGCCATGGACTCGAACCGTGTTGAGTTCTTGAGGAAGGCCATTTTGATTCTTCCGGTCGGGCCGTTGCGCTGTTTCGCAATGATTATTTCCGCTACTCCTTCAAGCTCGGGATCGTCAGGCTTATAAACCTCTTCACGAAAAATGAAAGCCACAACGTCGGCGTCCTGTTCGATTGAGCCCGACTCCCGCAAGTCCGCGAGTTGAGGACGGTGATCGCCGCCACGGCTTTCCGGCGCGCGGCTCAATTGGGAGAGTGCGACAACCGGAACTTTTAATTCCTTGGCCAATCCTTTCAGGCCGCGCGAGATCGCCGAAACTTCCTGGGTCCGGTTTTCATACCGACGACCACCGCCCGACATGAGCTGAAGATAATCCACGATGATTAGATCCAACTTCCCTTGGGATTGCTGCAACCGTCTCGACTTGGCTCGCATTTCACTCAGGGAAATCCCCGGCGTGTCGTCAATGAAAATTGGCGCCTGGGCAAGCTGCTCCATTGCCTCAACGACTTTTGACATGTCTTCGCGCCAAAGCGAACCGGTTCGCATTTTGTGCGAATCCACTTTTGCCTTCGAGCACAAAAGTCGCAGCAATAAGGCCTCGCGCGACATTTCGAGCGAAAACATTCCGACCACTTTTTGATCTTCGATGGAAGTGTTCTCTGCGATATTCATCGCGAATGCGGTTTTTCCCATGGAGGGCCGCGCCGCAATGATGATCAGGTCCGACCGCTGAAATCCGCTGGTCATCTCATCGAGATCGGTGTAGTGGGTTGCCAGCCCCGTGATACGCTGACCACGTTGCAGAAGGGCATCCACCGAACCGAACGATTCCTTGACGATCTCCTGGATACCCATGAAACCGCGGCCAATGCGCTTTTCGGAAAGCTGCAAAATCGCGGCTTCAGCGTCATTGAGAATCTCTTCCGCAGGATCGCTCTGGTCGCCGGCCCGGGTAATGGCGGCATTCGCAGCATGAATGAGTCCGCGCAGAAGAGCCTTATCGCGGACGATCTTGATGTAGTGCTCAATACTTGGGCGGTCGGGAACTCCGTCCATCAAACCCGAGATGTAGCCGACATCGCCAATACTCTCGAGTTCTTTGCTGCGCCTTAACTCTTCGATTAGCGTGATGAAGTCGGCTGGGCGCGACGACTCCATTAACTCGGTGATTCGCGTATAGATGCGGCGGTGGGAGTCGAGCGAAAAATCTTCAGGACGCAGATGTTCAGCGGCTTCGTTGTACGCGAAATTGTCGAGGAGGATGGCTCCTAGAATCGAGCGTTCGGCCTCAACATTCGCCGGCAAAGTGTGCGCAAGGCTGTATTCGCTCGTGGCCATGATCCATCTGCTCTAGAGATTTGTGCTTCGAAGAATTGCGGAATGAGATGAGCGAATCATAACCCTTATATCGGCTGTGGATGCGAAGCGCATCTTTGGAAAACGTGGAGCAAACCTAATTTTGTTGGCGGCATGATTGCACATCAGTTTATTGTAAGGCAAACAAAAAGCGAATGTAAATGGTCCAGGTCCTCCAGTGCGATACGATTTCGTCTCTTTGTGAATTTAATATTCGGGATCTCCTTTCTTTCGCGTTAGATGTTTCGAATTGTGCCTCACGGCCTCATACAGCACGATGCTCGCGGCGACTCCGGCATTTAACGATTCCACATTGGCTGAATGGGGAATGGCGATCATTTCGTCCATTTCTGAAATCAATTCCCTCGGCAATCCCGCACCCTCGCTGCCTATGAAAATCGCCACCGGACCATCAAACTTCGCTTCGTGCACCGGAGTTCCTTTGTGCGAAGACGTTGCAAACAGCCGCACTTCGTGCTCCCGCAGATTACCCAAAACAGTTTTCAAGTTAGTTCGAACAATCGGTAAACGAAAAACCGATCCCGCCGATGCCCTTACTACTTTCGAATTGAATGGATTTACCGTGCCGTCCCCGAGAAGAACCCCCGACGCCCCAAAAGCTTCCGCGGAGCGTAGCATCGTCCCCAGATTTCCGGGGTCCTGCACTCCTGCGACTGCCAGCAGCGGCCCCGTCTGAACTTTCGCCAAAATGTCATCCAGGGATGACTGCTTGCACTTCACTAAAGCCGCGACGCCTTGGGGAGTGTCGCTGGGCACCGCACTGGCGAATAGCTTGTCCGGAAGGAGTAAGGTCTCGACATACGCCGCCAATTGCGGGAGCAACCTGTCGGCTTTATTTTCTCCGGATTTACTGAAAAAAACGGCTCGAAACTTGAGACCACTGCGGATCGCCTCCTCCACAATGCGTACGCCTTCAATTGCGCAAAAGCCATCCGGGGTCAGTTCGCCGCGGGAAAACGCCAGGCGCAATTCCTTGACGAGTGTGTTGTGCCTGCCTTCAATGCTTCGCAAACGAGTATTGCCGGCATGGGGCTTCCTGTTTGCAGTCATGCTCATCTGGCCCAAATCATACCTGTTTGTGTCGGTTTAGAGTGCCTCCCGTGTTATCTTAGGTTTCTCCATTTCACAACACTAAGGAAGGGGATTCGGTGCGCGCCGAAATCGTCAAAATCAACAGCGAGACCCCGGAAGCGTCTCTGGTCCGGTACGCAGCGGACCAGATTCGCGCCGGCGAAGTTTTGGGCATGCCTACCGACACGTTCTACGGGCTTGCGGCCGACCCATTTAACCTGCGAGCGGTGGATCGGGTGTATGAAATAAAATCGCGGTCGCGCCACAAACCGTTGTCTCTTTTGATCGAAAGCGTGGAGCAGGCTGAGGAACTGGCCAAGCCTTTACCCGAAGAGTTTCATGCCCTGGCGCGGAAATTTTGGCCTGGCCCACTCACGATTATTGTCCGCGCCGCATCACGACTTCCGTTAAAAGTCACCGCTAACACCGGCAACGTGGCTTTGCGTGTCCCTAGTTCCGCGATTCCGTTGGCGGTAGTCCAGGCCGCGCGCATTGCGATCACAGCGACTTCTGCGAACCTAAGCGGCGAGTCGGAATGTACAACGGCATTGGCAGTGCGCGATCAACTTCAGGACCGCATTTCCATCATCGTGGATGGCGGACCATCTCCGCGTGAAGTTTCTTCCACGATCATTGATCTGACCGACGAAGAGGCCCGGTGGAAGATCATGCGCGAAGGCGCAATTCCGGCTCAGGAAATCTCAGAGTTCTTTGCGCGAGGATGATCGCTTCACGGCCCAAACACCCACGCCGCAGACACTGGATAGTGCGCCTTCTGCTTTTGGCGGCGGTTGGTATGGCTTTTTACCTCGCCTTTATCTCGTCGCAAATTGTGGCGGAATCCTACAAGCAGGAACTGCATCCGGCCGACGCCATCGTGGTCTTCGGCGCAGCGCAATACGATGGGCATCCCTCGCCGGTATTTCGCGCGCGGCTCGATCATGCCTTCGAACTCTTCAAGCAAGGCCTCGCACCCACAGTTCTCACCACCGGAGGTTCAGGAGCTGATCCTTCCTATAGCGAATGCGGCGTTGGGCACGATTATTTGGTGCATCGGGGAATCCCCGAATCCAGAGTCATTGCTGAAACTCAAGGCTCCGATACTTCGCAGTCGGCGGAACGGCTGGCGGTCATTATGCGGGCCAATCACATGCATAGCTGCATCGCAGTCAGTGATGCATACCATGTTTTTCGCATCCGCAATCTGCTCGCGCACGAGGGCGTTCGCGTATATGTCTCCCCGCGGCCAGATTCCCGCCCTCATTCATTGTGGCAGCGCGGAGTCGCCTTGTTGCGGGAAAGCGCGAGCTTCATGCTGTGGAAACTGGACCTCATCCGGTGAAGTCAGCTATTTAACGTGGCACGTAGTTAGGCCACGCTTCTCCAGATACTGCTGGTGGTAATCCTCCGCCTCGTAAAAGGTCACGGCTGGAACGATTTGCGTGACCACAGGTTTACTGAAGCGATGTGATTTCTCTAACGCTTCTTTCGAAGCTTTCGCCGCCGTTTCCTGTTGGGCATCGTGAAAAAAGATCGCCGAGCGATATTGCTTTCCAAAGTCAGGGCCCTGCCGGTTCAGTTGGGTTGGATCGTGATTCTCCCAGAAAACTTCCAACAGCCTGTCGTAGGAAATTTCTTCCGGATCATAATCCACCTCGACCGCTTCGGCGTGGCCAGTCGTATCGGTGCAAACGTCTTTATAGGTTGGATTCGCGGAATTGCCGCCGATATATCCCACCCGGGTCGAAGAGACACCGGGCAGTTGCCGGAACGTGGCCTCGACACCCCAGAAACACCCTGCCGCAAACGTAGCTTTTGCCATGCGAACCTCCGCTGACCAAATGTCAGATTGGCTTTATTGGATGCTGCGACTTCATGAAAGGCGCCGATCCCGACTAGTGAATTCTTTCGGAACAAACGCGGAGTAAGCATTTACCATAGCGCGGTGATTTTTCTATCTATCCAATAAATGCCGGCAATCCGGGGACCTTCATGATGCTGAAATTCTGTCGGATAGTTCTTCTGATAACTATGTTCC
>JBOGLB010000036.1:0-4087 GCA_050745965.1 Terriglobales bacterium
AACCAGCACCAGCAGCTGATCCAGGGAAACTGAACAGAAAGCGTTCGCCGTCATGCCATGTATTTGCCCTTGATAGTCCACGCTGATGACTGTGACGCCAGTAGCGAAACATCCCATGGCCCGGCGAAAGTCTGCTTGGCTGATCATATGTGGCGATACAACGTTTTATCATGCTTAAAGTGATCCGGCAGTAGAGTGCATGCCTCGATGTATGATTTAGCCAGCGTTTCGTTGTCGTCACATCCCAGGTATTTCGGAATCACGATGTTAATGTACGGTGAGCGGATGGCCGAAGAATCGTTGAGGCTGATGGAAACTCCCCTCGAGCGCGATGCAGCCTGCCACCTTCTAATTTGTGACGACGACTATCTTCCCCTGCTGTTGGCCGCCGCCCTCGAAGCGAAGCGGCGATTCAAGCCGGACGTTATTACTTATTCGCGGAAGGTTTTTCTTCCTTTGACAAATCTTTGCCGCGACTATTGCGGATATTGCACCTTCCGGCGCGATCCCGGCCAGCCCGGAGCTCATACAATGACGCCCGATGAGGTTCTCAGCATCGCGCGCGCAGGCGAGAAGATGGGATGCACGGAAGCGCTGTTCAGCCTAGGCGATAAACCGGAGCTTATTTTTCCTGAGATGCGTGCTACCTTGCGAAGTTTGGGCTACAAATCCACTCTGCAATATTTGGAAGGGATGTGCGAGCTTGTGTTACGGGAGACAAGTTTGCTGCCGCACCCAAATCCTGGATTGCTGAGCACGGAATGGATTTCCCGGCTGGCCGCTGTTTCGCCAAGTATGGGAATCATGCTTGAAAGCACGAACGACGCCCTGCTGCAACCTGGGAGCGCGCACCACAATGCTCCTGACAAGCTTCCGGCAAAACGCGTGCGGATGATCGAGGAGGCCGGCAAGCAGAACGTTCCTTTTACCACCGGCTTGCTGATCGGAATTGGCGAATCGCCCTCGGATCGCATTGACACGCTCCTCGCCATCCGCGACATTCATCGCCGGTACGGACATATTCAGGAAGTAATCATTCAGAATTTCCGCTCCAAGCCGGACATTCCGATGCGCCATTCGCCGGAGCCGTCGCAGGGCGAAATGATGCGCACAATTGCGGTCGCCCGGTTGCTGATGCCAAACATGAATCTTCAAGCTCCACCCAATCTTTCTGCGCCTTACTACGAAGACTTGATTGATGCGGGTATCAACGACTGGGGCGGAATCTCGCCACTGACGCCCGATTTCATCAATCCGGAAAAACCATGGCCGCATCTCGACCAATTAAGGGCGCGGACCAATGCCAAAGGTTGCGAATTGCGTCAACGGCTTCCGGTATATCCCGAATTTCTGCCGGCGGTCACGGATAAACCAGGCTTACTTGGAGAAAAACTTCTGATGGCAGCCAGCCGTGATGGGTACGTCAGGAGTGCCGTATGATCACCGTGCTCACCGGCGGCACTGGGGGAGCCAAATTTGTGGATGGCCTGCGGCAAATCGTGCCTCCGGACGAGCTCACTATCATCGTGAATACGGGAGATGACTTGAAGTGGTGGGGACTGTCGGTGTCCCCCGATCTAGATTCCATCCTCTATGTTCTCGCTGATTTGCTAAGCAAAGAACGCGGCTGGGGTTTCAAAGACGACACATTTTTTTGCCTGCAAACCATGAAGCAATATGGCGAGCCGGATTGGTTCAAAGTGGGAGACCGCGATTTGGCCATCCATATACTTCGCTCAAAGCTAATTGCCGAAGGAAGGACTTTGGCGGAAGCGACTGCCGACATGGGCGCGAAGCTCGGAGTTACAACGCGAGTTTTCCCCATGAGCAATGACAAGGTTGATACCAGAATTCAAACTCCCACGGGCGAGCTTAGTTTCGAGGAATATTTTGTAAAGCGACGCTTTCAAGACGAGGTCATCTCAGTCTACTTCGCCGGTGCAGAAAAGGCAGAACCGGCGCCGGGCGTTCTCGACGCGATCTTGTCGGCCGAGGCGGTGGTCTTGGCACCGAGTAATCCGGTGACAAGCATCGGGCCAATTCTTGCCATTGCACCGATCAGGCAGGCGCTACGCGAGACTTCGGCGCAAGTCATTGCTGTGAGTCCTATCATCGGTGACGCGGCAGTGACTGGCCCGGCCGCAAATCTAATGGCGTCTCAGGGATTGCCTGTCTCCATTGCAGGCATTGAGCAGGCTTATAGCGATTTCTTGGATGTCCTCGTGGTGGATGTAGCCGATGCCGAACTCGGCAAACGCTTGGAACATTCGGCACTTCGCGTACATTCCACCAATATCCTCATGCGAACGCCCTCGGATAAAGCGAATCTTGCGCGAGAAGTGTTGTCCCAAGCGGTCGCGTGCGCCGGATTGAATCAGCGATGATACTAATCCCAGTCAAGAATTTGAGTTATGCCAAGCAGCGGCTTGCATCTCTGCTCGATCAATCGGCCCGCACCGAATTGGCGGAGGCAATGCTGACGGATGTCCTGGAAGCAATCAATTCGTGGCCAAATCGGCCTTCAGTAGCACTGGTTACCAATGACGCCTTCGCCATCCAACTGGCGCACAACTTTGATTATGACGTGATTCCTGATGGGGCTGCGAAGAGTGAGACAGACGCAATCGAAATGGCTACGCGATTTTGCGGGCAACGTGGCTCAAAATTCACTCTGGTGATTCCCGGCGATATTCCTCTGGTCGAGGCCTCGGAACTTGAATTGATCGTTCAATCCGCGCCTCCGGAAGGCACGGTCCTGGTCCCTTCTCACGACAAGCGCGGCACCAATGCAGCATTGCGCAATCCCTGCGGTATTTTCCCTTTGCGTTTCGGAAATGACAGCTTCGTGCCGCACCTGTCAGCCGCTAACTCAACCGGGAAACCATGTATCGTGCTTTCTCTTCCCGGAATCGCTCTTGATATAGATACACCATCGGACCTGCAACAACTCTCAGCAACGCCGGGTGAAACCAGATCTCAGCGCCTTGCACGTCAATGGGACCTAAGCCCGCTTCCTCTGGCGGCAAATCAAAATAGCCGATGAATTCTCCTAACCGTTCTCACGAAATTAGGATCATCGCGATTCCGCTGGATTATGAATTTCAAGCTGGCGATTCGGTTGCCGGAAAACTTTTAGAGGCGATGGAACGTCAGAAGCAATTGCTGAAGTCGGGCGACATTCTAATTGTGAAACACAAAATCGTATCCAAGGCCGAAGGACAAGTGGTGAAGTTGGAAAGCGTTCAGCCATCGCGAGGCGCCCGCAGATGGGCGCGCCGATATCATCTCAATCCGCGTGTGATCGAAGTTGCGATTTCTCAAAGCAAGAGGATCGTTCGCCGTAAACGAGGGGTGCTCATCACTGAAACTCAACATGGACTGGTCTGCGCCAACAGCGGGGTGGATATTTCTAACGTTGATGGTGGCCGGAGCGCGTTGCTTCTTCCGCGGGATCCAGACCGTTCCGCAGCGCTTATTCATCGCGGCATAAAGAAAAGCCTCGGGCTTTTTATTCCTGTCATCATCACCGACAGCTTTGGCCGTCCATGGCGTGAGGGACTCACCGAAGTAGCCATCGGCGTTGCCGGAATGAAGCCCGTGCACGATTATCGGCGGCAACGTGACTCTCACCAATACGTCTTGCAGGCGAGCGTCGAAGCCGTGGCTGATGAACTTGCTTGCGCGGCCGGCCTTGTATGCGGAAAGCTGTCTCGAACTCCGGCGTGCATAATTCGCGGTTTTCCTTATCGCGGAGGACGCGGTCAAGGCCGTGACTTGATTCGTCCAGCAGCAAACGATTTGTTCCGGTAATATTTCAAATAGCGAGAAAGTTATGCACCGAAACCTGCCAGACTCCGAGTTGGAGAGCTTTCCTTCCCTGGACTGGTCCGCGGTTGCTCCGCGAATGAGCGAAGCTTCACGTACCTCCCTTGAACAGGTTCTGCAATCACTGGACGGCAGAGTTCTTTCCCTCCACCAATCCCTGGGGCTTGCGAACGCCGAAGGCGACGACCTGTTGGGATTGTTGGTTGCGGCGAACATGATGCGATCCGAACTCGTCGGAAACATCGTCACTTACGTCGTCAAC
>JBOGLB010000037.1:0-3851 GCA_050745965.1 Terriglobales bacterium
AACTGATAGTCCCACTCCGCCGGCTGGAATGAAGTGGACATCGCGACCGAGAACGGTCCCGTTGGAGTATTGCTGACAGTCACTGCGATGCTCCCCGGCGGCGGGTTGCTAGTGGTAGTAGTGGTCCCCATGCTTCCGCCACCGCAACCCAGGGCGAAGATCAGCAGACACAACAGAACCACGATTCTAATTTTCGTCACCGGGTAGCGTAACGTAAATTCCGAGCTGCCTTCAATACAGAAGTTTCAGAAACTGCTGCGTCACTATTCTGATTTCTGCACTCCCATTAGTGAACGCCCCTGCATGCCCGCTGGAATTTCGTATCCACCCAAATCCATCAGTGTCGGCGCAATGTCGAGCAAATGCGATCCTTGAAACTCCCCCCGCAACGCACAATTCGGAGCGGACAAAATAAACATTCCATACTGCGCATGATTGCAGGCATCGGGACCTGTGTCGTTTTCCTGTATATGAAGCTTTCCGTGCCCGACCGTTCCGATTGAGCGCCAGTACAATCCGCCGAAATGTACGATTAAATCCGGCGCAACATTTCGCACCTGCCGGTAGAGTTCTTTTGGGTTAAATACCAACGACTTCATCGGGGCGCCTTTGTCATCTGGCAAAGCCTCAAGCCGGGCCTTCATTTCAGCCTGGAAAGTCTCGTATGCGCTGGCGGGAACTACGCCCCGCGGCTCGCGTCCCTGCACATTGAAAAATACGCGCGCGTAGTACCCGCCTTCACTCCAGGCGCGAGTCTTGCTCCAATCGACGCGCAATTTTTCAAATGGAGTAAGCGCAGTGGGATATTCTTCGAGGACGAGCAAGCCCTCACGTATCAGCCATTCGTTGATTGCGAAGCCTCCATCAAGGCGCTGCGCCCCATGATCTGAAACCACCAGCACAACCGTGTCTTTGTTAAGCAGTTCGAGGACGGCTCCAATCTGGCTATCTAGCCATAAATAATATTCAGGGATCGCGTTTTGATAAGGATTTCCAGCTACGAATTGCACATGCGTTGGATCAAAGTAATTCCAGAAGCCATGATGCATGCGGTCAAGCCCAATATCCACGAAGTGGAAGTAATCCCACTCGTGTTCTTTCAGCAACCAGCGCACCACCTGCCATTGCTTGCGGCTCATTGCGAAAATCTCTTGCTTGAGCCAGTCTTTATTGTTGGTGCGAAAATTCTTTACGTCAGTGGGATACTCGCCGACCAGCGCATTGATTTTCGATTTAATGCTGGGCGGGTAAGTGAAATCGTTCTTCACGGTATCCGGCGTGAGAAAGCAACCGATGCTGATGCCATTGACGCGCCGTGGCGGATAATTCGGCGGAACGCCCACGATGACGGACTTCTTGTTCTGCTGCGCCAGATAATCCCAGATCGCCGGAGCCTTGATGGAAGCGGAATTCGCGAAACTCAGTTTGTCGTAGGAATGGTCGCTGCGGTTCCGGAAACCATAAACTCCGAGCGATCCAGGATCCTGGCTGGTGCTCATGCACATCCATGCAGGAACCGTAATCGGCGGAATTACGCTTTCCAGCCTGCCGTGAATTCCGGCGCTCATTAGGCGGCGAAGATTTACTAACCGCTCATCACCGAAAACGATTTCAGGAGCGGCACAATCTAAACCAAGCACGCAGATTTTCATAAGCTGTTCACGCAAGTTGCTTGTGGCTACATATTTTTGACAGAAACAGTTTGCCAGATTAAGACTAATTTCGTCCTGCGGAAAACGCGGAGTCGCTTGACCGTCTGCGGATGTTCAGCTAGTCTCACTTCGCCCAGAGGAGCCCTTCATGAACTGCGATTCATTCCGCACCACGCAACTGTACAGTCTCTGCAAACATCTTATCGGCGTGAAAATATTAGTTATCACCGCTTCGTTGGCGCTGCTGCTTACGGGGTGCACGCAGAAGCCACAGAATCCAGACGAGTTAAGAGAGAAGACCGCCGATGCCACCGCTCAGTTAAAAACCGACACTAAAGCTGTTGTGGAAGGTGTGCGGGAAGGACTGACACGGGACAAAAAGGTAAATCTGAATACCGCGACGCAAGACCAGCTCGCTACGCTGCCTGGAGTTACAAGAATCCGGGCTGGGCGCGTCATCGCCGGACGTCCTTACGACGATCCTCACGACGTGGTAACCCACCACATTCTTTCGGAACAGGAATACAAGCGCATCGAGGATCGAATCACGACGAAAGATTGAAGGTTACCGCTGGCGAAACTTTCTCGTGAGGCGCGGACACTCCTGTTCGCGGAAGATTGGAAGCGGAGCAGATTTTGAGGATAAGATTTTGCGGGGCCTACAGGGTCGCCTTCCTTCCGACATTCGCGGGCGAGGGCCCCCGCGCCACACAATCCAGACGACCTTACAGCACTCTTTCGTGCGCATAGCCGTCCGCACCGAGGGCCGACAACAACTCCGCAATGTGATCGGGACCACGGGTTTCCATGGTGATGTCAATCGCTGTGTCGCCGAGATTCACCCCGTAATACGCCCGGTCGTATGAAGTTTCGACAATATTGGCGCGATGCTTCGCGAGGATTCCCGTCAACTGGTGCAGCGCCCCTGGATAATCCGGCAAATGCACACGCAGGCGAACCAGCCGTCCATCTTTCACCAAGCCGCGTTCCATAATGCGTGCCAGAAGAGTGACGTCAATGTTTCCTCCGCACACGAGAATAGCAACCTTCTTCCCGATGAATGAAACCTTATGATTCACCAAAGCCGCAAGCGCGGCCGCTCCCGCTCCTTCGGCCAACGTTTTCTCACGCTCCAGCAGAAGAAGAATGGCATTCGCGATCTCTTCCTCGTCAACGGTCACAATATCATCAACGTAACGTTGAACCAGAGGAAATGTACGGTCACCGGCGCGGCGCACCGCGATCCCATCCGCAATCGTGGCCGCTGGATTTAGAGTGACTGGCTTTCCTTCCGCGATGGCAACCTTCATGGAAGGAAGGCGCGCGGGCTGAACGCCAATGATGCGAACCAAAGGACTCTTTTCTTTCACGGCACACGCAATGCCGCCGATCAGTCCGCCGCCGCCAATCGGCGCAATGATGGCTTCGATGTCAGGGTGCTGCTGCAATATTTCAAGGCCGAGAGTTCCCTGCCCTGCGATCACGGCATCGTCGTCAAACGGATGCACAAATGTGAGATCGTGCTCTTTGCCGCGGCGGATGGCTTCTTCGCAAGCGTCATCGTAATTCGCGCCGTGCAGCACCACGTCCGCACCGTAATCTTTGGTTGCTGACACTTTGGTAAGTGGAGTGGTAAGGGGCATGACTATTTGCGCTTTAACGCCAAGCTTCCAGGCATGATACGCAAGCCCCTGAGCGTGGTTCCCGGCGGACGCCGCAATGACGCCCCGGTCGCGGTCTTTCTTGCTCAGTGTGAGCAGCTTGTTCAGCGCCCCGCGCTCTTTGAATGCACCTGTTCGCTGCAAATTATCAAGCTTGAAGTGAACGGAGTTTCCGGTGAGTTGGGAGAAGGTCTCAGAACGCGCGCAGGGCGAGAGATAGATGGATTCGCGGATACGCGAGAGAGCAGCTTCGATATCGGAGAGGGCGATCATTTATTGCAAAGCTGAGCGGGTAGCCATCAACATCTTACAACCACGAAGGACACTAAGTTACGCGAAGGATCTTTGCTCCGATCCTTCCTGTAACTTAGTGTCCTTCGTGGTCAACGCATTCTTTATCTACGCGACAATCGCCGGCATTCCCGAACTTGCTGAAGCCGGTATGGCCACCATTGCCGTCTGCTTGAGATGTTGATCTACTGCCGCCGCCGCTTTACGACCCTCTGCGATTGCCCAGACGACTAACGACTGTCCGCGC
>JBOGLB010000038.1:0-3779 GCA_050745965.1 Terriglobales bacterium
GAGCCATACCACCGGCGAGCGTTTCGTTTAGCCACATCTTAGCTTCGTCGGGGTTCTTGGAGGCGTTGCGCCAACGCACGACGCCCGTCGAGTAAGCGGCAGTAACATTGGCGGAGAACTTGCCGTCGAGCACGGCATTGCAGGCACGGCCCTGTAGGGTGCATCCCCAGATCGCCGGATCGTCGGAGGTACGGCCCTGGTTGTCGGCCTGGAACCAGTTGGCGATTTTCCCAATGCGGTCCAGGTTGCTACTGGCGTGAACGTTACCGCCAAGGTTCCCGAAATAGAAGCTGTCACGTTTTTTTTCTTTGGCGATGGCGTCGTATTTGTTCCAAAGCTCGAAGATGCGATCGTTGAAGACGCGCCAGTATTGCGCTGTGCCACTGGAGGGAAGTTTGCTACAGATCGCGCAATAGCACTCCGGCAGGCTACCAGGCGGCCAAGCGTTGGTGTAGACGCAATCAATATCATAGAGCGAGTTGACTTCTCGCATGATTGCGGGCACGTAGTCGTCCATGTATCTGGAAAACATGCAGGTTTTGAACAGCCGCGGTTCTTCGCCGCTGTGCTGCACCGAACCATCCTTGTAGCGCATTGCCCATTCGGGATGGGCTTCGAGCGCGTCGCCCCAATTGAGATCGGGACTCATGCGGGCGACCACGCGCATGCCGCGCTTTTTTGCCGCCGCCACACATTCACCAAAAAAGTCCCTGCCCTTAAGGAACTTCCCATGGCGGTGAAATTTCACCTTCGAGGGATAAAATGCGAGGATGCCAGTCACGCTAATGAAGACGATGTCTACGGCGGCAGAGTGCCAGTAGTTGGCCCACTCCTCGATATTCATAACGGCCGGGTCGTGTTCAGTCATGTTGCTCTGGCCGACGCGGCGAATCTTCTGCTGCCAGGGCTCGCTGACCGGGTCAACCGCCGCCAGGCGCTGCGGTAGAGGGATGAGCTTCGCAGTGTCACCGCTCACGGCTGTGTCGGCAACTGTTTTGTTGGACAGAGAAAAAGCTGGGTCGAGGACGTCTAGCGCGCTTGCCAATGGAAGCGCTGCTGCGCCGGTCTTAATGAAAGTGCGGCGATTGAGCATTGGGATTTACCTTTGTCCTGGCAGCATTGCCGGACGCGACCATGCGCCAGCTTCGGTGGCTTTGTAGGGCTGTCGCGGGAACAGGAATCAATCCTACCTCAGTAGGATGCGGAGCCTCGAGAAACTTCTTAGAATAATCTCCGATTTTACCGAGGAGACATTCTCATGCGACGTTCCTCATTCGCTGGACTGATACTGTTGATGGCGTTCGCCTCCATTGCACAAACTGGCGTAGCACAGCAACCCCCGGAGACCGTCGACGTCAGTCCGATTGATGGTGAGATCTACTATTTGATCAATCAGCGCAGCGGAATGCAGGCCGACAGTTCCGTGCCGGCGGCAGGCAACCTTGTCAGTCAACAGCCGCGCAGTTTTACGAAAGCGGCGCAGCGATGGGCTTTTGCCCGCGCTGGAAACAATCGGTGGGACATTCGCAACGTGACAACCGGATTGTGCTTACTCGCAACTCATGTGCGCGGCGACGAGAATGTTGAATTGGGCCGCTGCCCTTTCGCCGGTGAATGGGAATTACTCCCCGCCGCCAATGGCTATTACTCGATTCGGAACAGCGCGACCAATCGCTTTCTAGATGTTGATGGCGGAACAACGTCGGCTGGAGGGTTGCTCGTGACGTCCGCGGCTGACGGACAGCAGAGTGAGCTTTGGCTATTGCGTCCAACGTTTTTCAGAGGAGTTGACAACGCGTTGCTGGAGAAACAGGAAGCTCTACGCGTACGCCAGAACACGCCGTGGTGGACGGACGATGGCCACCCGCAAGACCTGCTACGCATGTTCAAAGATCACGGGGTTAACATGATCCGCATGCGTCCCTCGTCAGCTCCGCCCTATGTTGACCCGAGCGCTCCCAACTGCGTCAACATTGGCTACAACGATTGTTATGCCGAAACCGAGGCGCAGGACCTCGATCTGGCGAAACGAGCAAAGAACCTCGGGCTGAGCATTGAATTGTCGCTTTTGTTCGATGGGGGAAGTTCGCGAAGCATACCTCCGGTGTGGACCTCCGATACATTGCAACAAGCTGAAGCCGACCTCTATGCCTACGTAAAGGCTGAGATCGAGAGCTACCGCAGCGCAGGAGTGATGCCGGACCTGGTTGCTATCGGAAACGAAGTGGACACGGGTTTTCTAGGGTCATTGGGAAGTCCGACTGGAGCGCAGTTCGGTAACTTCGCGGCATTGCAGAAGATCGGCATGCAAGCAATACAAGATGCCGCGAGCGACCCGGCCTTGGGACCACCCATTCCTGCGCCGTTGACTTGCATTCACATAACGCCTGCTTGGGATCTTACGTCGTTTTTTACGCTGGTAAATCAAAACGGAATTCCGTACGACATGATCTGTCAGAGTTACTATCCCATCTACCACGGTCCTCTTACTGACGCCCAGGCTGCGGCGGCGAACCCCTACCACAAACCCGTGGAGCAGGACGTGCTCATCACGGCGGCGCAGCAATTGGGAAAGCCGATCTTTATCATAGAGACTGGCGAACACTACGAGAACGGCTTTAATGCCAATGACCCGTGGTATCCGCCCTCCATTCCGAATCAAAGACAATTCCTCTTGGATCTGCAGACGGTGGTGAGAGGACTTCCACAGCAATTGGGCGCGGGCATCGAGTATTGGGATCCCGAAGGAGTGAACATACTCGCCTACGGAGGTCCTTATTATTTCAACGGCGGCTACCCTCCGGATTCCATCTATATATGGAATGGATTAACCCTCTTCAATAACGGCGATACGAGCGGCAGTTCGAATCAGAACGATCCAAGCTACTCTGAGGCGCTTCCGGGACTGGATGCGTTGGGAAACAAGTTGGATCCGATGCTGAAATACAAGCTTGTGACACCGTATCGCTTCGATCTTCGGCTCGTTCCCATTGCTTTTGGATCAACGCACTGGCTTTGGTTCGAGTTCGACTCCGCGGCCACGATGCCGCAAGAGCAGTGGCTCCTCCAAAGCGACGGCGACGGCTTCTTTCAGTTGCGCAGCGCCGCTCCCGGCACACCCCAGCTGGTGCTTGATGGAAGCGATCCGGGCAACACCATAGCCGCACAACTGGATGGCAGTGCGTCGCAAGAATGGGATGTGCAGTCCTTAGGAAACGGCCTATTTCAGATTGTCAATCGAATTTCTGGACGCCCGGTCTCTTTGCTGGGATCCAAGTTGCAGTTTCAAATTACGCCCACTCTCTGAATGCAATTGGGCGTTACGCTTTGGCTCGCAACAGGGGCACACACTTGAAGCATCAGGGAACCTCGAACCGCTGATATTTACATTGATCGAATGAAAAATGGCTGCTCAGCCGTCAGCCGTGTTTTTCTTCCCGAAAACCGTTGTAGGCGACCAGCTTTGTGAACCGTGAGGATCTGACCGTCTACAAAATCGTCTACAGCGATGTAGACGGAAAACCAGAATTGCAGTTTAAGTGTTTGAAAGTATTGGTCGGGGCGAGAGGATTTGAACCTCCGACCCCCTGGTCCCGAACCAGATTCAGGACATTGTTGAAATTTGTTGAGACTTGCGGTTTGTAAGTAATTGATACTGAACCTGTTGCGGGCTGCTGTTTGAAGGCGGTTGGTCTGGATTGATATCGGATGCATTGGCCGCCGCAAATTCGACTACCAAGCATGAGGACTTAACGGGCTTAAACCGCCCACGTTTTTAC
>JBOGLB010000039.1:0-2811 GCA_050745965.1 Terriglobales bacterium
AAATGCGGCAAGTCGGCCGCTGGATCTCCGAAACTTTGCACAATCGAACCGACTCCGCAATTCTCGGCAGAATTCGTAAGCAAGTCCTGGAACTCGCGGAGAAATTCCCGCTGTACGCGGATCGCCGCGCCAAAGTCCTGGCTTAACACACGTGGCGACAGCCGCCCTCTGCTGTCCAAGCAGAGCGGGCTCGGCAGGCTTTTCGCTGACTTTGCACCCAGCAATCCGCTTCGTAGCCGATCCCTCCCATTTGTGTTTAAATTCCTCCGTGAAGATCGCCATTGATATTCGGCGCATGAACGAGTTTGGCGTCGGCACTTATACCCGAAACGTCGTTCGCGCCTTAGGCTTGTTAGACCATCAGAACGAATACGTTCTGATTGGAGCTCCGGAAAAAGTTGCCGAGATGGGAGTCCTGCCCGCGAACTTTGAGAGCATTCCGTTGCTTGACGGGGAAGCGACTACCAAGGGTTATTTCGAATGTCGCGCCATCCTGCGCCGCATTAACTGCGATCTGGTGCACATCCCGCATTTGTTCTGGATGCCACGCAGCCTGCCCTGCCCGTACGTCATAACAGTCCACGATGTACTCGAGCACATGTACCGGGCCCATGACGGTTCCGGACTGCGCCGTTCGTTACATTTTCACCTTACCCGGCGGGTGTTAAACGGCGCGTCCCGAATTCTCGCGGTCTCGAAATTTACTAAGAGCGAGATCGAAAAGCTTTTTAATATTCCGTCTGGCCGTATTGAAGTGGTTTACAACGCCATTGACCAGCGATTCCTGCACGGTCATGCCACCGATGCGGATCGCCAATTGCTGGCGGAACGATATCAGATCACGTATCCATTCCTGCTTTATGCTGGCCGAATCAGTCCTCACAAGAATCTTGTGCGCATCATCGAAGCTTTTTCTGCGCTAAAAGCGGAGCTTGAGAAAGAAAACAAATTTCCCGACCTGAAGCTGATCATTATCGGCGACGAACTTTCCAAGCATCTCGATCTGCGTCGTACCGTGGTGCGGGGCGGGGTTCAGAACGACGTTCGATTCATGGGATTCGTACCGATTGACGTGCTCAGGATTTTTTACGATCTGGCAAAGGTTTTCGTTTTTCCGTCGCTCTACGAAGGATTCGGCCTTCCACCTCTCGAAGCTATGGCGCACGGAACTCCTGTCGTCACTTCGAATACGTCGTCCGTGCCAGAAGTTGTGGGGAATGCCGCGGTACTCGTCAATGCGGAGAATGTCTTTGAAATTATGCGCGCCCTATTGCGCGTGTTGCTCGACACCTCTTTGCGGGAACGGCTCAAACAGCGTGGGTACGAACAAGTCAGAAAATTCTCATGGACTGCATCGGCGCAGCAAATTTTCAGCATTTATGAAGAAGTAGCGGCGATGAATCGAGGAATGGATGCGACTGTGGCTGATAAAGCTGAGAGGGTCTCCAGTTTGTAGGAATTTGCATTTCAGATCGGAACAGTTTTCCCACTCGTGAGCGTTTCTGCTTCCGTTATGCCGCTGATAAATGGACTTTCCGGGGGCTCTATTCCACGTTTACTTTTTTGCTTCTTATATCGAATGGTTCGTCTTAATCGCCGTCCTTGCCGCTGAATTTTCCACATCTCTTCTTGAATACATCGCTGTAGCCACAAATCCTTACTATAAGTAGGAATAGTTCCACAAACTGTGCAACGATGCTCCTTCTGATTCGTGTCTTGGAAGGTACCCGGTCTGGATGGAGCCGCTCCTGCCGTCTTTGCTCGCGGAAATTGAAAGCCGTTTCGTTTGCGGCTGAGATACAATGCCGAATTATTCATGGGGTTAAGCTAATGCGACTGTTAACTTCGTGCCTGCTCGCCGTGGTTTCCCTGAGTTCTGCAATCGCGGCCCAACAGCAGCCGCAAACTGTCACAGCGGACTGCACTTTTGACGACGGCAAACAGATGAGCCTTCAATACGATCCCGGCAAAGGTGTAGAGCCTCGTAACGGCAGGCTGTGGGAGCCGGGCGGTTCCCCCATGATTCTGTTCGCGTCGGCCGCTCTAGTTCTCGGGACATCAACAATTGAGCCAGGGGCATACACGGTTTACACCATCCCAGATAAAAAGGAATGGACGCTCATCGTGAACAAGAACGTCACGCCGGGCAGTAAATACGATGCGAGCCAGGATCTGACTCGCGCACCAATGGACACGGGGGAGATTGACCAGCCCGTGAAGGAACTTCAGGTATCCTTCGCGCACATGGCTCCCAAAGTTTGCAGCCTTCGTATGTACATCGGGAAAATAGGCGCCTTCGCCGACATCAAAGAACAATAACCCGGCCAACCTGGCGAGGCGGTTCTTCTTCGATTAGTCCCGCCCGTATTCTGTTATTTCGCCGTCAACGGAGACTGCGACGTATTTGTGCGTCTCAACATCCCTGAATTGAACTACCTGGTGTTTTTCCCGGGCGAGTTGTCCCCAACGGCTGGGCTTGTTGCGGTTCTGCTCGATCGCTTCGAACTTTCGGCCATTCAACTCAAACTGCACCATGCGCCAGCGTCCGCTACCCACGCGGTTGATACGAAGTTTTTGATCGCCAAGAACAATGGAGTCTCCATTCATCAACTGCGCAGCCACCGATTCCAAGACTTTTCGCTCAAGCACCATCTATTTTCCACTTCTTGCCCGGAAAGGTACGCATTGGGCGGCGGTTCCGCTCATTTTAGAGATCAAGTTGTCACGTTTCGTGCCACGTTGACCAACTTGATTCTTATCAAAGCAGGGTCACTACGATTCTTTCGTGGCAACGAATTTACTATTCTGCTC
>JBOGLB010000040.1:0-3058 GCA_050745965.1 Terriglobales bacterium
ATGCCGCCAATGCGATCTTAGCGATGTCGCGCGAACGTGGCGGAAGGATCCAGTCTTCGACGACGCCGTAGCGGCGCAGGATACTGTTGATGCAGAGTTGTGGCGATGACCACCCCGGCACGCCAAACCCTGGCGCACGCGGGAGCCCCGGCTTGACGATTGCGCTCGATACCAACCGCTACACCGACCTATGCCGAGGCAACACATCAGTCGTAGACGCGGTGGCACGAGCCGATGAAGTCTGGCTACCTTTTATCGTTTTGGGAGAGCTCCGGGCTGGATTTGCCGTCGACGCCCAGGGACCCCATAACGAGGCCATCCTTCGGCGCTTTCTTTTGAGAACTGGTGTCGGTGTGCTCTATCCAGACGAGCAACCCACACATCATTACGCGGCTGTTTACCGTCAGCTACGGAAGCAGGGCACTCCCATCCCAACCAACGATATGTGGATCGCGGCGTTAGTGCTCCAACATTCGCTCAGCCTCTGCGCCCGCGATGCCTACTTCGACACACTCCCACAACTCACTCGGATATAGAAGTCTGTCATTCCGACCGAAACAGAATCATTACGAATGCTAACCCTCCGAATTGATAATGTGACACATAATGTGTCACAATATCAGCATGCCTTCGGTCAATTTACGCCAACTTCGCGACACGCGACGTCTCAAAGCCTGGTTAAGAGCGGGAAATACAGTTGAACTTCGCGAACGGGACAAAGTAATTGCGCGCATTGTTCCCACAACGGGCGAAGCAAAAGCGCCAGTGAAATATCCCGATTTCGCAGCGAGACGAAAAGAAGTACTCGGCAATAAAGTTTTGACGATAGTTGACGACCTCGTAAAAGATCGCGGACGCTATTGAGAGTCTACGCCGATAGCAGTTTTGTCGTCTCGATATACGTCCAAGATAACCACTCGGCGACTGCCGATGAGCTAATGAATTCGGGTGTGCAAGTCTGGTTTACGCCGCTTCATCATGCCGAATGTATTCACGCAATTGCACAACAAGTCTTTCGGCGCAAGATTTCTGCGTCAGATGCTGAATCCATCTACCGCCATCTCGACAGCGACCGAGCCGCGGGATTGTGGGTCGAGGCACAGATGCCGGAAGCAGCCTTCGACGTTTGCGCGGACTTAGCCCGACGGCATGGTGCGCGCCTGGGAATACGCACTCTGGACAGCCTGCACGTGGCATCAGCCCTCGAACTTAAAGTAGAACAGTTCTGGACGTTCGATGATCGCCAAGCCAAGCTGGCCAAGGCGGAGGGGCTGAAGATAGCTTAAATGTTGGGTGTTCATAGTTCGGGCGATTCGCGGTGGCTGAGGTGTACAGAGAAGGTTTAAGCTTGCATACTATGGCTAAGATGGGTGTTGAACCAATACTTCCTTTTCCTACAAATCCTTTGGTGTGGATTGAGGTTGTTTACAGCGGTTGCTATGGAAAGGAGTGCGATCGAGCTCCCTCATCAATTCCCACGGAAGAACTTACTGAACTAACCCCACATTTTCATTAATAGAAACTGAGGTTGGCACCTTGGGCGCTTGTTACGCAATCGACGGAAGTTTGCCGCCAGAAAGCCGCCTTGAGCTCTCTCACTACTACTGGTGAGAGAATTCACAGTGGTCGCACATTGCGAAGGTATAAATGTGAGGAGTATCTCTCCCAAGAACCAAAAGGGTAGCTAGGGAACCAGTACTCGCGGCAGTTACCTGGCGAATGACAAATTGTAGGGTTAGGTTCACTCCTCTTCTTCCTTCATCTCGCCTCTTTCTGCCTTCGCCTTCTCGATAATCTTCTCTTGCAGCATGCCTGGGACTGCATCATAGTGATGCATTTCCATGTTGAAGCTGCCGCGGCCCTGGGTCATTGAAGTCAGGTCTACGCCGTAGGTGAGCATTTCGGACATTGGCACTTCGGCCTTCACGATGGTGACGCCGCCTTTATTGTCCATGCCCTGAATGCGTCCGCGGCGGCTGTTCAGGTCGCCCATGATTGATCCGGCGAATTCATCCGGCACGGTGATTTCCGCCGCCATCACTGGTTCGAGCAGAGTGGGCCGAGCCTGCTCCATAGCTTTCCTAAACGCGATCCGTCCTGCCATCTGGAACGACATGTCATTGGAATCGACGTCGTGATACGAGCCGTCGTACAGGATCACACGGAAATCCACGACGGGAAATCCAGCAAGATATCCCCGCGCCGCCGCGTCTTTAATGCCTTTCTCGATGGCGGGAATATAGTTTTTCGGAATCGCGCCGCCAAAAATGTCGTTCACGAATTCGAACTCGCCGCCACGTACTAGCGGCTCCATTTTTATTTTGCAGTCGCCGTATTGGCCGTGTCCGCCGGTTTGTTTTTTGTGGCGTCCCTGAACGTCGGCTTTACCGCGAATCGTCTCGCGATAAGGGACTTTCGGAGCTTTTAGGATGACCTCCGTGTGGTAGCGCTTTTTCATCTTCGAGACCACAACTTCGATATGTTGCTGCCCGGTGCCCGCAATGAGAAATTCCTTGGTCTGCGGATCGCGGAAGAACCGCAGCATGGCATCCTCTTCCATCATCTTGTGAATGCCCGGACCGAGTTTGTCCTCATCAGCGCGGCTCTTGGGCTCGATCGCGAAGGTAATCGCAGGCTCCGGCAGTTTGACCCTGGGATATTGAATCGGCGCGGATTTATCGCCTAGAGTGTCGCCGGTCAGCGTGTCCTTTAATTTTGCCACGGCGCCGATATCGCCGGCATGCAGTTCATTTACAGGAACGGCGGTCTTCCCTTGCATGATGGAAATGTGCGCGAACTTCTCCTGCGAATTGCGGCTGAAGTTCTGCAACACAACATCATTCTTTAGAATCCCAGAAAATACTTTGAAGTAGGAAATCCGTCCGGCAAACGGATCGGAGACAGTCTTGAACACATATAACGAAACCGGCTCCGTATCGGTCTCATGGCGCTTCGGGGGCTCTCCGTTGCTGCCGGTCACCACTTCGCCCTGCACCCACTCGTGCTCCGAAGGGGCGGGCGTGTAGTCCACAATAAAATCCATTACCCGGTCCGCGCC
>JBOGLB010000041.1:0-4222 GCA_050745965.1 Terriglobales bacterium
GGAATGTCCCGGTTTCCACGACATTCCCCGAGGCACTTTCCCTGCGGACCTGTTCGGCTGCTGGAGGCCATGTGTCTGACACGTCAGCTCGACTGCCGAAACAGGAATGAGTTCCCGGAGGTTGCTCAAGGCAGGTTCGTAGTAGTGAGCTCGAAGAATGAAGCGAGAGACCATTGCGATTCACGCAGGTTACGATACCGATCCAACTACGAAGTCTGTCGCGGTTCCTATCTATCAGACGATTGCGTTCGAGTTCGACAGCGCCGAGCATGGCGCGGCTTTATTCAATCTCGAAGTTCAGGGGAACATTTACACCCGAATAGGCAATCCCACAAACACGGTGCTGGAAAAGCGCGTCGCGGCCCTGGAAGGCGGAGTGGACGCTCTCAGCGTCAGTTCCGGAATGGCGGCGATTCATTATTCCCTCGTTAACATCGCTGAATTGGGCAATAACATCGTTTCGCTTCCGCAACTTTATGGAGCCACGTACACTCTACTCGCTCATATTCTGCCGAAACAGGGAATTGCGGGGCGCTTTGCCGAGAGCGATCATCCTGACGCCGTGGAAAAGTTGATTGATGAAAACACTCGCGCAGTATTTTGCGAGAGCATCGGTAATCCGGCCGGGAATGTCGCTGACATCGAAGGAATGGCGCGAGTAGCTCACAAACATGGTGTACCTTTGATCGTTGACAACACAATCGCCACACCGATTTTATTAAGGCCGATCGAGTACGGGGCCGATGTAGTTGTGCATTCCATGACGAAATTTATGGGAGGGCACGGAACAACGCTGTGAGGAATGATTGTGGATAGCGGAGGATTTCCGTGGCGCGATCATCCGGAAAAATTTTACATGTTCAATCGGCCGGAGATCGCGTACCACGGAGTCGTTTACACAGAGCACTACGGCGCCGCCGCATATGTCGCGCGGTGTCGCACAGTTGCGCAAAGAAATACCGGCGCCACGCTGTCCCCCTTTAATGGATTTTTGTTGCTTCAAGGGATTGAGACGCTTGTGCTCCGTATTGAACGTCATGTGGAGAATGCTCGCAAAGTTGCGGAATTTCTTCGCAGCCACCATTCGGTTGAATGGGTGAATTACGCCGGATTTCCTGACAGTCCTTTATATGCGATGGCGCAACGGTATTTGGGATCGAGCCGCTGCTCGTTGCTAACATTTGGGGTGAAGGGCGGTTTTGAAGCGGGAACACAATGTTTTAATGCTTTGCGGTTGTTCAAGCGGATGGTCAATCTCGGCGACGCCAAATCATTGGCATGCCATCCCGCCTCGACGACACACCGCCAGTTGACTCTCCATGAGCAGCAAAAAGTCGGCGTGACTCCTGAGATGATTCGACTCAGCGTCGGCATTGAGCACATTGACGACATTATCGAAGATCTGGATCAGGCATTGAGTAAAGCAATATAGGGTGGGGAGGAAGTTGTGCCGGTTGTGGTTCACGGGAATAGAAATGATTCGTGGGCAAGTACCAAGCTGCCGAAAAGTTCACGCGGGGGAAACGAGATATCCGCTGAGCCCATTATCATCGCGCTCATCAACAATATGCCGGATGCCGCGCTGGAAGATACGGAATCGCAGTTTGTCACGCTTCTCGAGTCTGCGGCCGGTGATCTTCAGATTGACGTTAAACTGTTCTCGCTGCCGGAGATTCCACGCGGTGAGCGCGGACAGCAGCATTTATCCAAGTGTTACCTTCCCATCGCTGATCTTTTAAATAGCCGTTTCGATGGCGTTATCATTACCGGGACAGAGCCCTGCCAACAAAACTTACGCGCCGAGCCTTATTGGCCCGTTCTGGTTAACATTCTTGACTGGGCGGAACAGAGCACCATTTCGACGATTCTGTAGTGTCTCGCGGCGCACGCTGGCGTGCTCCACACCGACGGCATCGAGCGCCAGCGGCTAAGCGACAAGCAATTCGGAGTCTTTGAATATCAAAAAGCCAGCGATCATGCGCTGACAAATGGTGTTTCGAATCCAATACGCTTTCCGCACTCCCGGTGGAACGGAGTGCCCGAGGATGCGTTGATCGCTTGCGGCTATTTAGTTCTAACCAGATCCGGCGAGGCTGGCGTTGATTCGTTTGTAAAGAAAAAAGGAAACAGCCTATTCGTGCACTTCCAAGGTCATCCTGAATACGGAGCCGGAACCCTTTTGAAGGAGTACCGGCGAGATATCAGAAGATTTCTGCAGGGAGAGCGATCAACATATCCATCAATGCCGTCCGGATATTTCAACGAGTCGGTGACGGAACTTCTCTATGATTTTCAAGAGAAGACCATTTCGAGCCGGGGCGAGGAAATCTTAGCCGGCTTTCCTGATTCTGCTATCGGGCGAACATTAAGCAATAACTGGTTGACGACGGCGAGTTGTATCTACCGCAATTGGATTCAATGTCTGATCTCAAAAAAGTCTGGCGTCAACCGTCAAACTCGCTGTAGCGATGTGGTCGCTTCTGTAACAGCGGACAAGGGGTTGGGTTGATACGAGGAATGTGCCCTACCCGTTGGTGATTTACATCTCCTTGCGCGTGGAACGCGAGCGGATTGAAGTGATTGCATTCAGGGAACGCAGTTTTCCAGCTATGAACTCAATTGAAAACAGAGTGAGTGCCGCGATACTGACGATTATTCGGGCACGCCGGGATTCGCCTCAAGTACAGGAAGGCGACGGTCGTATTCAGTCTTCGGTACCATCAGTCAAGTTTCGCGAAGCGACCTTCTCGGATTTCGATGGCGTTAGCGAGCTTAAACAACGTTGGGGCTTAGTCCCGGATACATTGGAGGATTGGGAGCGTTTGTGGCGTCTTAATCCCGCCCTGAAACAAGCGCCACCGGAGCGTCCCATAGGTTGGGTCTTGGAAGCGGAGGGAAGGGTAGTAGGCTATCTGGGAAACATTTCGTTGATTTACCGTTACGGCGGGGACCTACTGAGCGTGGTGACAGGGCATGCTTTCGTGGTTGACCCTGAGTATCGGGCTGTTAGCTTGACCTTGGTCGCGGCTTTTTATCGTCAAAAATCTGTTGATCTGTACCTCACCACTACCGGTATTGAGACTGTTGGGAGAATTGCGATTGCATTCAAATGTGAGCCCCTACCTCAGGGGGAGTATGGAAATGTCCTGCTGTGGGTTTTGCGGCCATATCCCTTCGCCCAAGCTCTGATGAGAAAACTTAACGTTAACCCTACACTGGCACAGGTTGGGAGTGTACTTTCCTCGCTTGCAATTGGAACTGATAAAGTCCTTCGCGGCCGACGCCCTAGACAAGACGAAAAGGGGCTTACGGTACGCGAAATTGCCGTTAGAGAAATTGGAGAGGATTTTAAGGCGCTTTGGATAGAGAAGCTGAAGGAATCCCCCCAACTGCTTGCTGACCGGAGCCCGGCTTCGTTGCGATGGCATTTTCAGATCCCTGGTCATAGAGGTACGATCCGTCTCCTCTGCTGCTATCGCAACGGGGAGCTGCTGGGATATGCTGTAATTCGTAATGACAAGAACCGGTTGACTGGACTTCGTCGTTCGCTTCTCGCAGACATGCTGGTCAAGAAAAACGATGCAGACGTTTTAACAACACTTTTCGTTTCGGCTTATGCTTACGCCGAACGCGAGGGATGCGATGTTCTTGAGATACTGGGTTTCCCCCCCGCGGTACGACATCTCTGCTCTCAATGGAATCCTTATTTAAGGAAGTACCCTGCTTGTCCCTTTTATTACAAGGCTTCGGATCCGTTATTGCACAAAGTACTTTCAGAGCAGGGTGTGTGGTATGCGTCCCCATTCGACGGGGATACGACTCTGATGCCATGATTTTCGCCTGTAGTGATTCTTTACAGAGAGTGAAAGAAGAACCAAAATCAGATGCAGGAGCTGCAAATCTTGGGATGTACACCTGTAAGGTAGATTTTCGTAATCGATCAGGACTGTCCGGCTAATGCAAACTTTAGATATCGACCGCGAGATCCGAAGCTTCATCGTGAACCACTTCTTATTTGGCCATTTCGAAGAATTGCCTGACGATGGTTCACTCCTTGGAAATGTAATCGATTCCGTTGGAGTGTTGGACCTAGTCATTTTCCTCCAAGAGCGTTTCACAATTACTGTGGAGGATGAAGACGTCGTGCCAGGCAACCTGGATTCCGTGCAAAATCTTGTTGGATACGTCACGAAAAAGCTTCGCATTGGACTCTAGGTGGTTT
>JBOGLB010000042.1:0-4634 GCA_050745965.1 Terriglobales bacterium
GCGAAGATGGATACTTGATCGCCAGCGACGATGAAATGCTCGGAATCGTACCCGCTGCGGCGCCCGAGGCCGACGTTTCGCTGGTCGAAAAAGTGGTAAAGGAAGCAGTTGCCTTAGGGTTGGACGCAACTCTGGAGGACCCTCTTCCAGAAGAGACATCGTCAGATTCCGCACCGTTCTCTTCCGAGACGCCTCAGAACTGGGCCGATGAAACCGGCGCTGCCCTAATGCAAATTGCGCCCGTGTCGGTTCTTGCCGCTCCGGAAGTGCAGGTTCCAATTCCTAGTGTTAAGCCAAATGGCCATGCTGCCCCTGCGTTTCACCCAAACTTTAATTTAGCGGAGTTGCATGAAGGCATTGAAATTGTCCGGCAAATGGACCCCCCCGGCGTCGCTTGCCGCGATCTTCGCGAGTGCCTTCTTCAGCAGTTACGCTATCACCAGCAACAATTTGCAGCTAACAGGAATGGAAACGGCGAAGCCACGGATGTGCTACTGGCGGATACGATCGCCGTGGTTGATCAACATCTTCGCGCCCTTCAAAATAAACAATACAAAGAGATAGCCCGAGCTTTGGGAAGACCAATCGAGTCGGTCCACGCATCGCTCGAATTCATACGCACTCTCGATCCGCGCCCAGGTCTGCGCTACAACAAAGTGCAACCGCGCCTCATTGAGCCCGACGTTGCCTTTGTGAAACACGGCGACGAGTGGCTTGTCATCATGAATGACGATGACGTTCCGCAGCTTCGTTTGAATCCCGCCTATAAGCGCCTGATGACTCGCGATACGAATGACAAAGATACGCGGAACTACGTCAAAGAGCGCTACAAGAGCGCCATGCAGCTCATTAAAAATATCGAGCAACGTAAGCAGACCATCGCGAAGGTCTGCTACACCATCGTCAGCAGGCAGGGCGATTTTCTGGAAAAGGGGATTGATCAATTAAAGCCGATGATGATCAAGGAAGTGGCAGAAGAGATCGGAGTGCATCCGTCCACGGTAAGCCGGGCTGTCGCCAATAAATACGCGCACACTCCGCAGGGTGTTTTTGAGCTGCGTTATTTTTTTAGTGAAAGTGTAAACGGCCCGGAGGGTGGCAACACCTCCCTGCTGATACTCAAACGCCGCGTCAAGAAGTTAATCGAAGAAGAAGACTCGGCTCGTCCCTTAACTGACGAGCAGCTTACCCGCATCTTGCAATCGCAGGGCATTCAAGTCACTCGCCGGACAGTGGCAAAGTACCGCGAAGATATGCGGATTCCGAGCACACATCAACGCAGGGTTAAGAAATAAGACGGCGGAACGCATGTCGTACTATTTCGCGAAAGATGCCATCCCCTTCGCTCTTAAGAACAGTGCCAGTTCACTACCAAAGTATTTGAGGAGTGGCGCTCATGAACGTTGAATATACCGGCAGGCACTACGAAATTACTCCCGCTGTTCGGACCGAAATCGAAACCGGTCTTCTCAAAATCCGCAAAATACTTCGCGACAAGTTTGAAACCAAGGTAGTCCTCACCCTGGAGAAACGGCGGAACAAAGCCGAGATTACCATCACGCCGCGTAACGGCCCTCTAATCGCTCTCGCGCAAGGTCCCGACATGGGTGCAGCTATTAACCAAGCTCTGGAGCATCTTGAGAAGCAAGCAGTCAAATATAAGACGCGCTGGCGTACTCAGAAGCGTCATAACCACAAGAACCCCAGCGCAAAAAGTGCGAACTCCACGGCGTGGAATGGGAAAGCATCCGCGGAGGCCTCGCAGTCCGCAGCGTCCCTTCCGAAAAATAAATCCGTGCCTCTCCTGGTGCACAAGTTTCCTGCGGTCGCGAAATCCACCGAAGTGCACCTCGTTCACTCGGATGATTCGGTAGCCCTACGCCCCATGACGATCGAAGAGGCGATCAAAGAAGCCCACTTTCGCGACCGCGATGTCTTCGTATTTCGCGACCCCAAAGGCAAGGTCATGGTGCTTCACCGCACCCGCGAGGGGAAGATGGAATTGATTGAGGCCCCGTAGCTGAGCGTTTTGCCTTTGGCAGAGACGACCGACAGGCTCGCGAATAAGACACTACCAGACGACGGGAAGCGGTTAGCATCTTGGAACTGGCGGCACGGTCAAGCGAGAACCGCTTGGCCGTGTTGTCGTTGTCCCAAGTGGAATTCAAATCAGCCATCCGCAGGCGCGAAAGAAACGGAGAAATTCAGACAGCCGTTGCGTCTCAGCTGCTGGATTCTTTTGCGCGTCACTCTGAAACCCTGTTTGTCACTCAGGGCGTCGTTGATTTCGTATTAGTAGGACCTATTTCGCATCACCCGCTGTCCTAACTAAGAGAATCATGAGGGTTATATTGTCCGGACCTCCGCGCTCTTTGGCGAGTCCCACGAGGCTCTCGCAAGCCGATTGCGGTTTCTTTTTACTGGCAGTCACCTGAATTTCCTCATCGGTCACCACGCCCCACAAACCGTCCGTGCAAAGCAAAAGGATGTCATTGTGGGCAAGCAGTATCGGATTCGCGGGGTATTCTGGACTGACTTCAATCCCAGCACCCACGGCCGCTGTGAGAATATTGCGGTGCGGGTGATTTTCGGCTTCCTGCGAGCTGATAAGTCCGGTCTCGACGAGCCGGTTCACGTAAGAGTGATCCCGTGTAATTTTAGAAATTTTTCCTTCGCGAATCAGATACAGCCGGCTGTCCCCTACGTGTGCGTAATAAAGATCTGCGCCGACCACGGCAATCGCAGTACATGTGGTTCCCATACCAGACAGGCCAGGGTGCTCGCTCGCATATTCCAGAATCTGCCGGTGTGCGATCTGTATTCCCGTACTTAGAAGTGATTGCGGGTCGGATGGTTCGCCCGCAGCATACGTCTGCTGGACCGCTTGAATCGCGATACGGCTGGCTTCCTGTCCTCCTTCATAACCACCCATGCCGTCCGCGACAATCGCCAGCCGCCCCTTTCGCGCGAACTCCCCGTCGCTGGCAGGTTCCCAATATTCGCAGCGATCCTCGTTATTCTCCCGATGACAGCCAACGTCGGTAAGGCTCCCCATGTCAATTCCAGGCCGAATTTTAGAGAATTTCTTGCTCGCCATGATTTTTGGTTAAGCGCCGCTCGGACCGAAGACTAGCTCGGTTAGCAGCCTGCAAAGATACCAAACTCTCTTCTGAATGTCTGAAATGCCGGAAACCTAGTCCCGACATCATACTCAAATGCAATCCGGCTCGTGTGACATTTGTCACGACTGGCGGGTGATGATCTCCACTGGCGGCGTTGTCCGATTTCCAGGAAGATGACGATACTGCCGAAGAGTTGACCAGGGCAGCATTGGCAGATAAGGAATCAAATGATCGCAACCGCACCGGGAACTCTGCAAGAAACCGAACCGAAGAGGCAGGACATGGGGCCTGTCATCGCGTCCCTGAGTCGCACGAGCAAGAGCTATGGAAATGTACAAGCTCTGAGGAACGTGGATCTGGCGATCCATGCGGGTGAACTGGTGGCGCTTCTCGGTCCAAACGGCGCTGGGAAAACCACCGCCGTAAAATTGTTGTTAGGGTTAGCTACCCCGAGTGCGGGGACGATCAGCGTTTTTGGGGGGAATCCGGTGAACGCGGACTTTCGCATTCGCACCGGCGCCATGTTGCAAGTGGCGAAGGTTCCCGAAACTTTACGGGTCAGAGAACACATTGATCTGTTCTCTTCTTACTATCCGAATCCGCTTCCGCTCGCAGAAACCCTGGCCGCTGCCGGACTTGAGTCCATCAAGAGTCGGAAGTTTGGCGAGCTCTCGGGGGGACAAAGGCAGCGCGTACTGTTCGCGTTGGCGATCTGTGGCAATCCTGATCTGTTGTTTCTTGACGAGCCCACGGTCGGTCTGGACGTGGAGGCACGAAGGATGCTGTGGGAACAGATTCGCAGATTGTTGTCCCAGGGCAAGACGGTTCTTCTTACCACGCATTATCTGCAAGAGGCGGACGCTCTGGCCACGCGCGTGGTTGTGATCAATCAAGGCACGATCATTGCCGAGGGCAGTCCGGCGGAAATTAAAGCGAGGACTGCGGGGAAACAGATCCGATGCGTGACCAGCCTTTCGCTGGACACGGTTCGGCGAATCCCGGGCGTACTGGAAGTCGTCGAGGACCGGGAAGCCCTGGAGATCAAGGCGATTGCTACAGAGCCGGTTCTGCGGGAGCTATTGAATCGCGATTTAGAACTGTCAGGAATCGAAGTTACAAGCGCGGGCCTGGAAGAGGCATTTCTAGCGCTGACCCGGGATCACAACAAGTCTCAAACTACCGTTGCAGGGAGCAAGTAATATGGCGACTCATTCGGAGGCGATCACATCGTTCACTTCACAGCGGTCCCGGAATCACGATCTGACCATTTACCTGAAGGAGGCGAAGTACGAATTCTTGAAGTACCTTCGGCTCCCGGTCTACTCCGCCTCGACCGTGCTGTTCCCAGTCATGTTTTATGTTCTGTTTGGGCTGGTGATGGGTGGCCGGGGCAGCATAGGTCACGTGAGCGTAGCGACCTATTTGATCGCGAGCTACGGAACGTTCGGGGTGATGGGCGCTTCGCTTTTTGCAAATGGGGTGGGTGTAGCATCAGAACGCGGGCTGGGATGG
>JBOGLB010000043.1:0-8703 GCA_050745965.1 Terriglobales bacterium
TTTTTAACCCTACATCTGAACCGTACAAAACGGAAAGTCTTTTCCTAATCGGTGGTAACCGGAAGCGTGACCACTTTCGCCTGACGTGGAATGGGACCGGTCTAACTATTTGGAAATAAAGGTAGAGATAAGCAATCAGCGTGGCGGATACTATGGAAAAGCTTTTCCACTCCTTGGATCATAGTTAGGGGCACGCCGAAGATATAGACGGGCAACCATTCAATACTGCCGGATAAGAGCAATTACTTTGGGTTTTCATAGTGGATTGCTTGCATTCCAGGGTTGGCTTATGCTCCCTCAATCAATGGAGTATGTTGTGAAAACCGCGCCAATGCGGGAACAAGCCTTGCTGGTATGGGGTGGGCGCCGATGGTGGCGGGGGGCAACGGTAGTCCTTCTCACCGGCTGGGTATATTTCCACATTCTGGTCCATCTGGCAGGCCAGTGGTGGAAGGATCCCAACTTTTCGCATGGGTTTTTTGTCCCAATTTTTTCCCTATTTTTGCTTTGGGAAGATCGAGTTCGCCTGTCAAATATTCCTTCTGTTCCCTCTTTTTGGGGATTGCCTATCCTCGTTTTCGGTGTTGTGGTCTTGATATTGGGGGTGCTCGGGGCTGAGCTTTTCTTATCGAGAGTGTCATTGCTGTTGGTCATCGCAGGCCTGATTATTTTTTTTCAGGGATGGAGATTCTTCCGCGCAGTTTTATTCCCCTGGGCTTTTTTGCTGCTGATGATCCCGATTCCGGCGATCGTATTCAACCAGATCACTTTTCCCCTCCAACTGCTGGCCTCCAGAGTTGCAGCGGCGGTCCTGCCACTGGCGGGCGTTCCAGTCTTTCGCGAAGGAAACATTATTAATTTGCCCGCCATGCCCTTAGAGGTGGCGGAAGCGTGCAGCGGCATTCGTTCCCTTCTGTCTCTGACCACGCTCGCGATAATTTATGGATACTTGATGGAAAAACGAATCTGGGTGCGGGTGGTGCTGGCGGTGGCGTCTATTCCGATCGCGGTTGCGGCAAATAGTTTTCGAATTGTAGGCACGGGATTGCTCGTTCAATATTGGGATCCGGACAAAGCCCAAGGCTTTTTTCATGAATTTTCGGGATGGCTGGTCTTTGTGGTTTCACTTTTAATGCTGTATCTGGTGCATCAGATGCTGAAATTGCGGACAGGGCAATCGGGGGGCAGCGGTTGAGGCCAAACTTCAGATTCGCAATTGCCGCAACCGTGCTGATTGCCGCAGGAATCCTTTTGCACGCACGCAGCAGTGATGAAGTCCTTCCGCCGCATCGCCCTATTGAGACATTTCCTTCTCACCTGAAGAATTGGCAGGGCACAGATCTTAAGATTCCACAGGATTCGCTCGACGTACTCGGGCCGGGGCAATTCCTATTGCGGGATTATCAGAATGAGTCTCAGGACATTCCGGATGTCAGCTTATTCGTGGCATTCTTCCCATCTCAGCGGGCGGGAGACACGATACATTCTCCCAAGAATTGCCTACCGGGTTCGGGTTGGTATCCACTCGAATCGAGCCGAATGAAGCTATCTTTGCCAGGGCACGAACCGTTCCCCGTCAATCGCTACGTGATCGCGAAGGGGACCGAGCGCCAACTTGTGCTCTATTGGTACTGGGCACATGATCGGGGCGTGGCCAGTGAATATTGGGCCAAGTTCTACCTGATAAGCGATTCTATTCGCATGCATCGAAGCGACGGCTCCCTGGTAAGAGTGACGACAGAGATATTGCCGGACGAGCCTGAAGAGCATGCGCAACAACGCCTGCTATCATTCTCTGAAAATATTGTTCCTCTGCTCGATCAATATATTCCAAGATAGTCGGTAACTTCGGGGAGTCACTTCAATTCTGTTCTCTGCGATCCTGAGTTTGAACGAAGCCGCCAAACGGTGACGCGGGTAACCTTCCCTCCACAGCCCAATTGCAGTAACCTTTTAACAGTTACGAAAGTTAGTCATCGAGATTTGCGCCCGGCATTCGCGCCTGGTTGTGGAGACTTCTAAAATGATGCGATCTTCGGTATTTCGCCTGATACTTTCGCTGGCAATTATCACCGCCCTGCTTACGGGATGTTCGCGTGATCCGAACGTTCGAAAGCAGAAGTATTTTGAAAGCGGACAGCGCTACTACGAAAAGGGACAATACCGGGAGGCGGCGATTCAGTTCAGCAATGCGATCCAACAGGATCCGTCTTATGCCGACGCTCACTTCCACCTCGCACAGACATATGTAAAGCTCCAGGACTGGATGCGCGGGTACCAGGAACTCAGCCGCACCGTAGAGCTGCAACCAGATAATTACCAGGCACATATTGACCTGGCCAATCTACTGATTTCAGCTCACGACTTGAAGCAGGCGCAGGAGCAGACAGACCTTCTGTTGCAGAAGGCTCCGAATAATCCGCAGGCACACGTAGCGGCGGCGAATCTGCTGGCGGCGCAGAAGGACGTTCCAGGAGCAATGAAAGAGGTTCAAAAAGCTATTGATTTGAACCCCGGCGCATGGGAGCCGTATTTGAACCTCGCGATGTTCCAAATGCGAGCGAATCAGCCAGACGCAGCCGAAACTAACTTTAAGAAGGCTATTGAACTCAATCCCAAAGCCATGAATGCCGAACTGGCCCTCGGCGGCTATTATGTGTCGCGCAACCGTCTTAGTGAGGCGGAGCAACAATTCAACCACGCCATCGCGATTGCGCCTAAAGATCCCGAGCCCCGGGCGGCCCTCGCGCGTCTGTATATGGCCGAAGGCAAGAAAGCGGAAGCCGAGGAATTTCTAAAAAAAGCGAAGCTGGATTTTCCCGACAATTCCGTCGGTTACAGGATGTTGGGAGATTTTTATTTCGCCACCGGCGATGTGGACAAGGCAACTGCCGAGTACGCTTCCCTCTTCGAACATCATCCCAAAGATATCCAGTTGAAAAAGAATTACATTCAGTTGCTGATTCTCAAGGGACAGTTGGATGATGCCCGCAAGTTGAATGACGAAATTTTGAAGGGCAATGCCAATGATGAAGAGGCGTTGATCTTCCGCGGTCAAATTCAGATCCGCGACGGCCATCCCAATGACGCCACGCAGACCTTGCAGACAGCGATCAAGAACGATCCCGAAAATGCGATTGCGCACTACCAGCTCGGGATGGCGTTTGAGCGGCTCGGTGACCTTGCAAGGGCAGAGAGTGAGTGGCAAAACGCGGTGCGCATACATCCACAATTGATCGAGGCACAGAAGGCGCTTGCGGCACTCGAGTTGCGCAAGGGGGACATGTCCTCGCTCGAACAAACTTCCAACGAGATTATCGCGATTGAGCCGGGATCTCCCGATGGCTATGCGTTGCGTGCATTGTCGAACATCAATCGCCAGCAATTCGCTCCGGCGGAGCAGGACGCGCGCAAAGCCATTGAAGTAGCTCCGCAATCGGCAGCCGGCTACCTGCAAATGGGAAATCTCCATTTTGTTCAAAAGCAGTTCAGTGCCGCAGAAGCATCTTTTCAGCAGGCGCTGGATCACGACCCTAATTCATCAGACGCGCTTGCCGGACTGATGAATACCTTTGTGGCCGAGAAACAGACAGACAAAGCGATCGCGGCAGCGAATACGCAAATCGCCAAATCGCCGAACAACACGGCCTTCTACGATTTGTTGGGAACCGCGCTGTTCAATAGCAAGAAGGATTTGGGGCAGGCGGAGGCGGCATTCAGAAAGGCCGCACAGTTGGACAAGAACAATTCGGATGCGTTGCTCAAGCTGGGCCAGGTGCAAGTCGCTGAAGGTTCTCCGGATCAGGCTATTGAAACCTTCAAGCAGTCAATCAAAGATAATCCAAGGGAGCCGGGTTTCTATATTCTGCTCGGGGAGCTGTACGAATCGAAGAAAGATTGGCCCAATGCCAAAGACGCTTACCAGAAGGCGCTGGACATGAAGCCCGACAATCCGATGGCCTCGAATAATCTTGCCTACGTCATGCTGCAAACCGGTGGGAACGTGGACGTGGCCCTGTCGCTCGCGCAAGCCGCCCGCCGCGGGATGCCTGACTCTCCCAACGCCGCCGATACTCTAGGGTGGGTGCTGTATCAAAAGGGCGCATACAAATCTGCTATTGATCTTTTTCAGGAAGCTTTGAAGCTTGAGGCGAAGAGCAAAGCTCCGGACAATCCCACTGTGCACTATCACCTTGGATTGGCCTATGAGAAAACCGATCAGTCCGATTTGGCCCGGCAGCAGTTGGAAAGAGTGCTGAAGATCAATCCAAATTACGGAGACGCGGCTGACGTGAAAAAGCAGTTGGCGCAGTTAAAGTCGTAGCTCTGTCTCTAGGGTCGGTGTACGTGCGGTCAGTGCTTCTCAATCACGCGGCAGCGGGATGATTGGGTAGAGGGTCCGCCGGCCGGCGAGATGAGCGGTTTGGTGGTAGGCCGGCATCGCGAATCTTGTAGAGTAATGCGCGGTAGCTGATGTTCAGTGCGCGCGCCGCTTTCTTGCGATTCCAGTGGTGTGTTTGCAGGACTTTCAGGATGATCTTGCGTTCGAGGTCCCGAGTGGCCTGCCGGGTTACTTTCTTCAAAGAAATAGGGCCGTCCAAATCGAGTTCGGGAACTGCGTATTCGGGCTGTTGCGTCAGTAAATCGGTGGTTATAACGTCTTCGCTGCCGAGAATTACATAGCGTTTTATCAGGTTCTCAAGTTCTCGAATATTGCCCGGCCAGTGATATTTTTGCAAAACGGCCAACAAATCAGCGGATAAAGCTCGAGCCCGGCAATTGTATTTACGGTTGTAATACTCGAGAAAATAGCTGCTCAAATCTTCGATGTCGGCGCGCCGCTCGCGCAATGCAGGCATGTGCAAATTCACGACGTTGATTCGATAAAAGAGATCCTGGCGGAAGGTTCCGTTTTCGATTTCGGTTTCTAATTTCCGGTTGGTCGCGCATACCACGCGAACTTCAACTTTTTTATCTTCCTGGGCGCCGATGCGGCAAAATTGCCCGTCCTGCAATAGCTGTAACAGTTTGGATTGAAGGCCCAGATCCAGTTCAGATATTTCATCGAGAAAAAGAGTGCCGCGGTGGGCCATTTCAACCCTGCCCGGTTTAGCGCCGTAGGCTCCTGTAAACGCGCCCTTTTCGTATCCGAAGAGCTCGCTTTCGAGAAGAGTACCGGGGATAGCCGGACAATTTACTTTAACGTAGGGCCCAGTCCTCCAAGGAGAGCCGGTATGAATCATTCGAGCGATAATATCTTTGCCGGTGCCGCTTTCTCCCTCGATTAAGATGGGGACATTCGCGCTGGCTATCTTCTCCAGCCGTCCGCGCAAAGTTTGCATCGCCTCAGACTTGCCAAAGACCACTACGTCGGGTGGCATCTCTCCCAACGATTGAACGAGTGAATTCACTGAATTTGGTGTAATGGCCATCTTTCGGCGTGGCTCCTTTTCCCTAATCACTCTTGAGCACCCCGAGCACCAAACTGCTGGAGGGTTGCCACAGGCCAGCGGAAAAGAGCGCCTAAATACCTCAGTTTGAGAGTGCTATCTCAGGCGTGGTTTAATCTAGCGGCCGTTGAGAGGATGTTACGAGTGAAGGCCGGTTTCCCTTGTTGATATAGGAAAAACATTTCACTTCGAAGAAGTGGCTTTCCGCCTCATGGGAGTGCCTTGGCGGGAGTCCATGCGAAGGGGAGTGGAAAACTTAAAGCCTATTAAATGATAATTGTCGGCACGAACCGCCCGTATGGCTTCGGCGCGAATGGTACGCGAATTCGCGGTTATAGAGGCGACGGAAGCCGGTGGCGCACTTGGTATTTCGAGGAAGACCGTTGCTGATAGCGGCAGAGAACGGGAAAGAGCGATAAGAGCTCCGCCTGCGGAGATGTTCACGACGGAGGCAAATTCAAGAGATTGATTGCCGTTAGGGTTGGTGCTGCCAACGAATACGGGGATTGCCAGCGGAAGACGCGGCCATTTGCGACGCTCGGTTGCCAGTTTACTTCGTTTCAATCAGGTCCTCGGGGGGTGGACTCTTCCGTATCATCGCACTTGGGGGGCCAAACCGTGCGATCACGATGCACATTCGGGCAATGGACCCGGTAGGCGCGGCGCGGGCGCGACAACTGGCCGTATAAAACACCGGGATTCCGGCCTCTAGCGGGCTAATTGCGGGCTGAAAACAGGCAATGACGGCAATTGTTAATGAAAAATGACGGGGAAAGGCGGACAGGCAATCTGGATGAATCAGAATGCTGCGATGTCATTCGCCGCGGCGGCTCAAGGAAATTGTTTTCTCTTTTGTGACCATCTATTTCCATTTTTCGTTGACACTTCTTAGGGCCTTGACTTAGCATTTCCAAACGGCCTTTTAGCAGAATCAGTTGGTTCCCTCCCCCTCGAAATAATGCGAGCATCACCAGTCATGCCTGCAACACCTGAAAATCCGTGTGTTTCGCCTGCGCACGGTGTCAATCGAGCGGCTGCGAAAGCGCGCCATCTGACGTCAGGAAAAGCGACTCGCCAGGAAGCGTGTGTGAATTCGGGATGCATCCAACTGCAACAGCAACATCATCAATTGCAGGAGCGTTTTTTGAGGACGAATAACGCCTTGGCTTCAGCGGCTCACGACCTGAAGACTCCGCTCGCGATTCTTAACGGATATGTTGAGCTTCTGCAAAGCGAGAAACTTGGGAACTTGAACGACAGGCAACGAGAAGTATTGGGAGACATGCGGTCGAATGGGCAGCGTCTTCAGCATTTTATCGAGGACTTTCTGAGTTTCAGCGTGCTCGAAACCGGGCAGATGAAATTGACTTACGCAGCGGCGGATATGAATGCGTGCCTGGCGGAAGTCTGCCGGTTGTGGTCTCCGCGCTTTAACGAACGAAAGCTGGCGCTCTACTTTCTGGCCAACGAAAAATTAAAAGAATTTACCTTCGATGTCCCAAAGGTTGAGCGCGTCGTTTCGAACCTGCTTGAGAATGCTTCCAAATTCACGCCTTCGGGGGGAACCGTCTGGCTGCACGCGGAGCCGTATATGTGGGATCGCCGGGTTGAGAGAAGGCCGGGAATAGGAAATGACCGGCGGCGACGAAGCGATTTACAGCCCAACTCCGTAAAGGTAAGTGTTTCTGATACCGGGCCGGGAATTCCCGCGGAATATCACATTGAGGTATTTGACGATTTCTTCCGGCTGCGGCAAACGGGTACTCAATCGGACGGCACTGGTTTAGGCCTGGCAACGGCCCGGAGACTAGTCAACACGATGGGCGGGAAGATATGGGTTGAGAGTGAACCGGGAGCGGGATGCAAGTTTTCATTCATTATTCCCCTCACGCCACTGAACGCCTCCAAAGGAAAAACGAATGAGTGAGACGCCTAACATTTTGTTGGTTGATGATGAACCTGGAATGCAGCGGTACATTCGCACGCTGTTGGAAGTGGACAACTACAAAGTTGAAACCGCGAGTACGGGAGAAGAGGCGATTGAGCTGATACAGAAAGGTTTGCGTCCAGACCTGGTATTGCTCGATCTGTTAATGCCTGGGATTGACGGTTTACAAACCCTGGAAGAACTTCGGAAGCTTCAACCGGGGCTGAAAGTCGTGATGCTTTCCTGTGTGAGTGATACGCGCAAAGTGGTGCAGGCGATCCGGCTCGGTGCGCATGACTATTTGACAAAGCCCTTCCAGAAGGCGGAACTCAACCGCCTGATTGATCAGTGCCTGGAAACCAACCAGCAGAATTATCCGGGCGAAGTGGAAGAACTTGCAGAGGATGTCTTCTTTGTCGCTGCGAGTCCTGTCATGCGGAAGTTGCGGTCTCAAGCAGCATTGGTCGCGGTCGTGGATATTCCGGTCCTGATGCTCGGCGAGAGTGGGACAGGCAAGGAGGTTATGGCGCGGCTTATCCATAAGCTGTCGCCACGCGCGCATCGAACTTTTTTGAAGGTAAATTGCGCGGCTGTTCCGGCCGACCTTCTTGAGAGTGAACTGTTCGGCTACGAACCCGGTGCATTTACCGGCGCGACTCATTCCAAACCCGGCAAGTTTGAGCTTTGCAATAAGGGAACGATTCTGCTGGATGAAATCGGGGAAATGCCTCCAGGGTTGCAGGCGAAATTGCTTCATGTGCTGCAAGACCAACAATTTTCGCGGCTTGGCGGGCGCTCCGTCATCAAGGTGGACGTGCGCATTCTCGCCGCGACGAATATCAATATCCCTGAGGCGTTGGCTAATAAGCGTCTGCGCGAAGATCTTTATTACCGGCTGAACGCTTTTACTTTGCAGATACCGCCGCTGCGCGAACGCAAGGAAGAGATTCCAATTTTGTTGAAACATTTCATGTCGCGCATGTCGGAGCAGTATGCGCGTGCGCCGTTGCCATTTACTACGGAGTTAATGCAGGCTTGCCTTGCGTATTCGTGGCCAGGAAATCTGCGCGAGCTGAACAACTTCATAAAGCGCTACCTGGTTCTGGGAGATGAGAAGCTGGCGATTCATGAATTGCATCCTCATGGTGGTGACGCCGGCACCAGTCAGTCTGATCCCGGGTTGCGGACCAGCGGGGATACGCCGGGGGGATTGAAATCATTGTCCCGGACTGCAAAAGATGAAGCGGAAGCGGAAGTGATTGCCCGGGCTCTTGAAGAAACGAACTGGAATCGTAAGCAGGCAGCGGCGATTTTGCAGATCAGCTA
>JBOGLB010000044.1:0-2498 GCA_050745965.1 Terriglobales bacterium
CTACTGGATGCTTTGGATATTCCAGCGCCTGCCAGTTTCCGTGGGGTGAGCGCGTGGGCACAATCGGAGGAAGGAGAACGCACCAGAGCGTCAGCGATCGTGGAATCCGTTGGGACCTGCAAGAACCCTTTCGATTCACAACACCGGGCGGGACCGCGGATGCTTGCAATCCGCGAATCGCATTACAAATTGGTATTTGATTTCGCTTCATCGCAAGAGAACCTCTTCGATTTGAGGAGCGATCCCGGTGAGCTCCATCCATTGCCCGCGGATGCGGAGAAATCCACGCGGCGACGGCTACTCGAACGAGCCCGGGAACATATTGCCCAGTCAATCCATTCTCGGGAAATGGGCCAACGGCTTGACGCCCAACTCCGCGACCTTCGGCTAGAATGTGGAGACCCGGTTGCTAGGGTATTCGCCTAACATGGTTGGTTTCTCCGCACCCCCAGAGACACATTCAAAGAGGTTCCAGACTCCCCTTCGAATTCTGGTGGATAGCCTCGCGGACGAAGGTCTGACCAACGCACAAATGACGAATGCACGCGAAATCATACTGCGACTGGACCCTGCCAAATTCCACATAAGCACTTTTTATTTCAATCAACCGGATCCCGGCATTAAGTCGAGGCCGAACACCAGGCTGATTCAATTGCCAAAGCGCAGGCAAACGATCAGAATATTGCGCGAATTTATTTTTGGCCGGTACAAGATTCTCTTTTACATGAAGTCGGCTCCAGCCAGTAAGTTCTATTTGCGCCTTCGCGAAACGTGGAAGGATGATCGCATAACCATCGGGACAATTGAATCTCAATCCGACGTAGGCAATGAGCCAACAATCCGTCCCGAAGGTATCAAGATGTGGGAGCAGACGGTCCTGCGCTGCGATTTCCTGTTCAGCAATGCTCAGGCCGTGAAGCGAAGCTTGCAATCTGAGTACGGCCTGCTCAGCGAAGTTGTGGAAACGGGAGTGAATACAAAGTTCTTTATGCCGGACATGGAGCGCCAACGCAATGCGCGCCCTCGCGTCTTGTTTGCAGGTTCGTTGCGTCCGTTCAAGCAACCGCATTTAATGTTGGAAGGGGCTCGGCGGTTTCCGGAAGCAGACTTTGTAGTCGCGGGCGGAGGAATCATGGCGGATGAGTTGCGCGAGGCAGTCCAATATCAGAATCTACCCAACGTCTTTCTATTAGGTTCTCTTGCGGCGGCGGCCTTGCGAAAAGAGTATCAGCGCGCCGATATTTTTATGTTTCCATCGAAATGGGAGGGGTCTCCGAAAGTTATTCTCGAAGCTGCAGCTTGCGGCCTGCCAGTCCTTGCGAGAAAAGATTACAATCCGGAAACTGTAATTGATGGAGAAACAGGTTACTTAGTGGAGTGCGATAGTCAACTCTACAGCAGACTCGGAGAGTTGCTTGCTAAGGAAGGTCTTCGCAATAGATTAGGATCAGCGGGGCGCCGTCACAGTGAAAAATTTGATTGGGATTTGATTACTTTAAAGTGGGAATCAATATTTCTAAGGTTGGCGTCGCAGAAGCAGACGGCCGCTTAGTATGACCGGAAGTCTCCTCTCATATCCTGTTCTCGCCGGATCTTGGCAAAAGCTTCATGTTTTAACACTGACGCCCTTTTATCCCACGTCGCTGGACGATGGGCAAGGGTGCTTTGTGGCCGAGCCTTTGCCTTTGATGTCGAACCTTGGGATCAGCCATACTGTATTCGTCGCAGCGCCCTTCTATCGGCGTTATGCGGGCGTGAACATCGGCGGGTATCCAGCCCGGCAAATTCACTATATTTCGCTGCCCGGTGGGGCTGGTCTTCCTACGGCCGGGGCATTCCTCTTTGCGAGGCTTCTAGGAACCGTCCGTGAGTTGCACCAGACTCAACCCATTCATCTGATCCATGCCCACGCCGCGCTGCCCTGCGGTCATGCTGCCGCATTGCTAGGCCGCGAATTTAGAATCCCATTTGTAGTAACGGCTCACGGTCTCGACGCTTACTTCACTGAACAAGTCGCTGGATATGCCGGCCGGTGGTGCCGACAAATTTCAAAATTCGTTTACCGTTCTGCGGCTTGCGTGATTTGTATAAGTGAGAAGGTCAGGGATCGAGTATTGGAAAATGCGCAGCACGAAGTGAAAACTGAAGTAGTTTATAACGGTGTTGACCCAGAAAAGTTTCGTCCCGAGGCCGCAGACTCCACAGCCCGTTCAATTCTCTGCGTCGGAAATTTGATTCCGACGAAAGGCCAGGATGTTCTTTTGCAGGCATTTGCCATGATGCAAGGGGATCTTCCAGAATCGGTTTGCGAATTTATTGGCGACGGACAGGACCGAGAAAAACTTGCCAGCATGGCCACGAAGTTAGGTGTCCGAGTTCTTTTTCGGGGCCGCAAAAGCCGGGCGGAGGTAGCCGAAGCCATGCGACGCTGCACGATATTCGCTTTACCCAGCGGTTATGAAGGGCTGGGGTGCGTGTATTTGGAGGCAATGGCGAGT
>JBOGLB010000045.1:0-2119 GCA_050745965.1 Terriglobales bacterium
ATTCCGTGATACTCCTTGGAAATGCCGTTCCCAACGCTGACAGCGCAAAAATCGCTGCCGCCGTAATGAGAGTTGTTTTTCGGCCCAGACGGTCGGCCACCCACCCCCCAAGCGAAGGACTGAAAAAACATGCCAGGATGGCGCTCGTCATTGCGAATCCGACTTGTGTTGCGGTAAGGTGAAAGTACTGCCTGAGAAAAATGATTGCGCCAGACATTATGATGATGTCGTAGGTGAGCAGGAAGCCACCGACTGCCGCAATCACAGAGATGAGATAGAGGTAGGTCTTGGTTTTGCCTGTGGTCGAGCGCTGAATGACCTGGTCGTTTGGAGCTAACCGGATTTTCTCCATGCCTACCTGTCCCTGAGCTTGCGAATAGCCCATTCCTCCACTAGCTCGTAGTTTTTAATCTGGCTCTGCGTCTACGCGCTTGTTCAAGAGTTGAATAGATTCCGGCATGTGATCGCGAATGCGCTTCTTCATTAAGTGATATCCAGCCCCGACTGGATCCACCCATTCCGCGCAGTAGCCGCCCATGAACCCTACGCGGGCTTGATCTTTGGAAGTATTAGGTACAAACCGGTGCCAGAGTGCCTGGTGATAAATCACCACCGAACCTGCTTTACCCTCCACGGGTACCGCATATCGCCCGCCATCTTCGGGGCCGCCATAACGCGGAGCCCAGTGACTGAAGGGAACGTAAGCGGTCGCGCCCATGTCGGCCGTCAGATCATTTAGCATCCACGAAAAAGGTAATACGAAGCTGTTATTGGGGACCGGGAGATCCCACTCCGCAAACTTCGCCAGAGGTGCGGTCTGGTGCATCGGGCCAGCGGCCGCATCGGGTTTCTTCCAGCGTGCACCTGGCTCGGTTAGTTGTAATCCTTTGCCAAGGACATGTTCCGCCACTTGCACGCAAACCGGGTGTGCAAGAATCCTGGCAAATAACGGATAATCCGATGGATCCAGGAAGTCCAGAATGTTCGACAGATGCTGATCAGCCTGGTCAACTTGGGCCTGCTGTTTCATGATTTGAACGACGCGGCTTGCGGCGAGTTCGGCGTCCGGGCGAGAAATGAGGTCGGGGATCAGCACGAACCCGTAGGTGTCCAAATCGCGTTTGAACCGGTCGAGCGCGAACGCATCGTGGGTCACAAACCTACCCTCCGCCACGTTATCTGCTTGATGAAGTGTACTCATAGTCTGGCTCCAGGCCTGCGCTGATAGAGTCGCGGAAGCGCTTAAGAAAAGAAATGTTCGCCGTCTCATTGATTCCTCGCGACAGCGGCTTCGCCGTCTCCGCTATCTCAGTAAATGGTCGAATGCCGAACTGGTGCCCAATTGAAACTCAAGGCACCGCGAGACCGATGCTCTTCAAATAGGCCAAAGACCTGCGCACCCGTTGCAGGTATCCCTCACGGTTAAGGTCTTCACCCGCCATGCCTTCGATCTCCAGACTGTATGGCCCGGTAAAGTTGGCGGCTTGCAAGACTCGCAGAATCTCGGCGAAGTTCACGCGGCCCTCGCCCAGCCCGCAGAACTTCCACTCTTCCTGTCCGCCCTGCGTATCCTTGAGATGCACATGCACCACTCGCTTGGCAATTTCTCGTATGTCCTTTGCTGGATCAATATTTTCGTTGTAGTAAACGATATTGCCAGTGTCGTAGTTGTAGCCAAGGTTGGGATGCGCGATCTCGTCGAGAAATTCTTTTGCCACTCTTCCATTGCGGGTCGGGCCGGCATGGGTTTCAAGCGCGAGGCAGACTCCGCGTTCGGCGGCATATTCCGCCAATGAGCGCAGAGAATCAATCACCTTGGAACGGGATTGACGAAGACCAGCTTCGTCGCAAGAATCAGTGATCACATACTTACATTCGAGGTCGTGCGCAAAATCGATTCGGCGGCGCAAAGCTTCGAGTTCCGCCGCATCGAGGACTTGACACATTGCCGTCACGGTAATCGGATACAGCTCCATCCCTCGCAGACGATTGCGCAGATCGCGGATGTCGTCCGAGCTCAGTGCCTCTGGAACAAAGGTTGTGAGTCCATGCTTCAGGCTCAAGGAAAATGGGAGGGCCGGAACTTCCACGTAGCGGATTCCTGCTTTCCGTAGGAATT
>JBOGLB010000046.1:0-5156 GCA_050745965.1 Terriglobales bacterium
ACACGGTGCGATGGACAATGGCTCCTGGGCCTCTTCGACAGGCCGCAGGCTTCCGTTACCAGGAATTTTCAAACTTGGCAACGCCGCTTGAATTGAAGGACGATCCGTTCAAGGCTGGCTCAGAGAACAAAGTCTCCGATTGGGCAGAGATGCTGACCCTTGAAGGGGCTGAGGGGTTGGCGTATTACGACCATGCATTCTTCGGGAAATATCCAGCCATCACTCGCAATCACTTCGGCAAGGGAACCCTCACATACGAAGGAACCGTGCTGAGCAACAAATTGCAGGAGAAGGTAATCCTCGACGAATTGCAGGCCGCAGGACTGGCTGGGCCCGATCAAGCGCTCCCGCCCAACGTTCGTGTCAAACATGGCGTGAACCGGAATGGAAAAGTCATCCATTATTACTTGAACTATTCGGGCGATACGCAGACATTTACTTATCCCTATGCTGCCGGTTTCGACCTGCTCACACAATCGGTCATTGCGCATTCACAGCAAACCACCCTCAAGCCTTGGGACCTGGTCATCATCGAGGAGAGATGAAACGAGGGGAGATGAAACCGCTCCGCATTGCGATCGCTGCATCTGTACTGGCTTGGTCCGTCTGTTGGGCAGATCCGGTTTTGCCCGCGCTGTTTAGCGATCACATGGTCCTGCAACGAGGAAGTGAGATTCACATCTGGGGAAAGGCCGATCCGTCCGAGAAAATTGCGGTCAGTATTGCGGGACGAAGCGGGACTGCGACAACCGACGCCACTGGTCGCTGGAGTGTTCAACTCCCGGGACTGCCAGCGGGCGGCCCTTTTACCCTCACTATTCAAGGAAACAAGAAAGTCGAACTCAAGGACGTGATGATCGGCGAGGTTTGGGTCGCCTCCGGCCAATCGAACATGACATTTGCCCTGAGCTCGGCAGACGGGGCTGAAAATGAGGTGCCAAAGGCGAACTATAGTCAGATTCGTTTCTTTACTGTTCCCAAGCGAATCTCGCTCACGCCGCAGGAAAGCACCCAGCGGGCCGGCTGGCAAATTTGCACGCCTGATACCGCGAAGAATTTTTCCGCGGTGGCGTATTTCTTTGCCCGCGATCTTTACAGAAGTCTAGGCGTCCCGATTGGAGTCATTCAGAGTGCATGGCCCGGAACCACGATTGAAGAATGGCTTGATCCCGATATTGTCCCCGCCGATCCGGAACTGGCGCCGATTCTCGAGAAGTGGACCGAATTGAGCCCGACTCAAAGACAACTTTCCGCCGAGCCTGTGTCATTTGACCTTGAATATGATGATTTTGAACTGCTGTCCGCATCGAGCAGCACAAACGGACGGTTGCTGGCCAACTTCGACGACGGGACCTCCAACACATCGTTGGGTGGATCTTTCTCTTACAGTTGGGCAGACGCGCCCGATTCGATATTTGAGCTCCTATCCCCCGGCCGCGGAGATCAGGGGTTTGCGGCGCGTGTCGAGGGCCGTCTGGACGGAGCACAGGGCTCGACCTTAACCGCGAGCTACACACTCGATCACTCCCCGGTTGACCTCAGTTCGCACTCTGGCATTCGATTCTGGGTACGTGGCAACGGATCATTTCGCTTTCGATCATTACAGCCAACCATCACCGATTACGATGACTACGCTAATCAAGTACTCAAGGCGACCGCCGACTGGAAGCCGGTAACGGTTTTGTTCCGCGACCTCCGGCAGGAAGGCTGGGGTGTGAGCCTGCCATTCACGCAAGCGTCGCTGTCCGGTTTCTCGATCGAGAATCTGACGAGCGCGGGCTACCTTCCCATGCCGGTGTTTGGTCTGTACGAAGGAATGATCACTCCACTGCTGCCGTATGAAATCCGTGGAACGATCTGGTACCAGGGCGAGAGCAACGCACTGAAGGCACAGCAGTATCGGAAACTCCTTCCGGCGTTGATCGCAGGCTGGCGCAAGGGATGGAAGAACCAGGATATGGAATTCCTCATCGTGCAATTGCCCAATCATGGAGCTACGCCAGAACAGCCGAGCGAATCTGCGTGGGCGGAACTGCGCGAAGCACAGTTGCTAACGATGAAGAACACTCCCCACACCGGACTTGCCGTGACCATTGATGTCGGCGATCCGAACAATGTTCATCCGCACCGCAAGCTCGAAGTTGGGCAGCGCCTGGCGTTATGGGCGCTTGGTACAACCTATGGAAAGCCCGTCGTTTATTCTGGGCCCATTTACGATTCTATGAAGATTGAGGGTGCGCAAGCTCGAATTCATTTCACTCACATCGGGTCCGGGCTGGAAGCGCGAGGCGGCGGCGCCCTCCAAGGGTTTTCAATTGCCGGGGCTGACAGAAGATTTCACTGGGCAGACGCGCGCATTGAGGGAGATACGGTATCGGTCTCCAGCCCCGAAGTTGTTGCGCCGTCCGCCGTCCGTTACGCCTGGGCCGATAGTCCGCAGTGCAATCTCTTCAACAAAAACGGGTTGCCGGCTTCACCCTTCCGAACGGACGATTGGCCGGGAATCACAGGGCCGTCCCAACGAACGGGCCCCTAGGAGACGCGATCGCTGAGGTTCCCTATGATTGCGGCTAAGTGTTATTTGTCGTCGCGACGACGCGGGGCGCATCAGCGCTCCACTATTTCTGGTGCTGTGACCCTTGCACATCAAGCGCAGCCGGACCGAGGGTTCTGAACAAGGTCTTTCGATGCTCCACTTCGTCATGCTCCTGCCGCAGCGCGATTTGCAGTTGCTCGTCCGAGTCCTGCTTGCGTCCCTCACGGGCAAAAGTAAGGCCGAGATAATAGTGAGCCTCTCGCATTGAATCGTTATAGGCGATGGCTTGTTGCAGCAGATGCGCGGCTTCGGTGTAGCGCTTCTGATCGAATGCGATCTTACCCAGAGCTGTCAAAGCCCCTGAATGTTTCGGTTCACGATCAAGTACTTGGTGGAGATTCTTGCTTGCAGAGTCGTAGTCTTTCAACTCAAGTTCCAAGAGTCCGAGCCTGAAGTAGGCTTCGGTTTGCGCAGGAGCAACCGCGATTGATCGCTCGAACTGTACCCGTGCTTCTTCGAGACGTTCAAGGGCCGCTAGAGTCATGCCCAGAGCACAGTAGCCGGAGGGGTCGTCCGGACGCAGCTTAATGTAATGAGCAAACTGTAAGCGCGCGTCGTCGAATCTCGCCAGATCCCCGTATGCGCGGCCAAGATTGTAAATTGCCGTCGGATCATTTTCGCGCAGCTGCAATGCCCGTTGGAAAGCTTTGATCGCATCCTGCGGAAGCGACATATGCAGCGCCATCATTCCAAATTCAAATTGAACATCGGGATTGTCGGGCTCATATTTTCGGGCCTCGATCAGAAATCCCAATGCTTTTTCGGAATTTCCGGCGGCCTCCGCCGTTTGGGATTGCTCTCTCAAGATGTGCACTAGCGCTCCGGAAGCATCGGTTCGGTCCGGATTGATGCGTAAGACTTCACGTAATTCGGGAACAGCTTCGTCCGGGCGGCCCATCTGGACATACAAGAGGCCGAGATGCGCGTGCGCGGGTGCGAAGTCTGACTTTTTCTGAATGGCCTGGCGGAAAAGATCTTCGGCCTCTCCTTCACGTCGCTGTAGGACACGGATGACTCCCAGCAGATCGAGAGCATGATACTCGCCGGGTGCTGAATGCAGCACGGATTGCAATTCGTTTTCGGCTTTATCGAGTTTTCCGGCAGTAATCGCCTGAGCGGCGCCTTGCAACAGCAACAGATTGCCATTCTGCTTCGAGGCCTGAGCCTCAGAGACCAGGCTTACGGAAAGGAATAGGAGAACGAAGCACAAAAATCGAGTTCGCATCGCATTCCAAATCACGGGTCAAATCGTGGCCATAACGCGGCAAATCTCGCAGGATCCGACACCCACTGAACCGATTCTGGATCATGGCGAAAGCTTTGATAGATTGGCATTGCCGAACATATACCTAGCTCCGGATAGTCTCTCGCCTTCCTGCGTTCAAGTTTCGAGACAGAATAGTTCGGATTCGGTTCCCAGCCTATGTCTCCATCTTCCGCCATCATCGGGAACCACGCGAGCCCGTGATGAGCGCGCATCTGGGCGTAATCAAAACCGTACTGACGGTCACACCAGGCGCCAAAGACAAGTTCCTCATTCGCATTGGCGTTGGCGACGTAGTGAGCCCAGCCGGGCGGCATTACAACTCGTTCACCTGGACCCGCCTCTACCGCGACGCAACGGCCCGGATCGTCCCCGGATTTCTCCTGACCATAAATAATCGCGCGCCCTTCCCATATTTCGAACAGTTCCGGGGTTGACCATCCACAATGTGGCGAGATCGCGTGAACGTGACCCTGACTCCGGACCGGTTCATCTCCAAGCCTTCCACTGGCGTAGATTACGATTCCAAAGAGCAGCATTCTTCTACTCAATTCCTCGCGATCTTCTATCAACCCAACATCCATGGCGATTGCATACACCGGGTCAGGTCCGGCAGAGTTCTGATCTCGCAGGCTTTTCCGGATGGCATCGAGCGACCGGTATTCAGGCTTCGGTCCAAACACTCCAGGCCCGTACTCGAAATCCATAGGCTCTTTCAGAAACCCTATTTGGAGGCCGGGATCAAACTTCAAATCACATACGGAGCGTTCACCGAGGGGGGAAGTCACACAACACTCTCAACCAGCATAGGTTTTCCGTCATTACGCACAAGTCTCGCCCCAAAACCTTCCTTGCGAATTGAATCATAATCGTGCCCGGCATCACTTGGCCAGCACGCGACCATGCGGAGCGGAATGCTTCCAACATTTGCAACCCTATGAGCGGTGTTCGAAGGAACGAAATGAACGCTACCCACGGACATTGGTTCCATCCAGGTCTTTCGATCCTCATTCATCAGAATCAGCGCCCCTTCGCCATCCACCGTCGCGTAGTACTCTGTCCGGTTCCGCTTCAAGTGAAAGTGTCCGTGCGTCATGAAGTACTCGGAGCCAACTGTCCCCGACTCAATGATAGTGTTTCCCCAATAGAGTCCTCCTTCTGTGCCCTCGGAGATAGGACACCAGGCTTGGACGCGATACACCACGGTTTTCGGATCCATTCCGCGGAAGGCTTCCAGGTCGGCAAAAATACCTTCTAGTCGTGCAAGCGTCCTTACGCTTTCACGAATTTCCGCAC
>JBOGLB010000047.1:0-3572 GCA_050745965.1 Terriglobales bacterium
AATCATGAAAGCGCGGTGCGCGGCGGTGCGCCCGCTTTTGACGAAGCTGTGCCCAACCAGCAGCAGCACCGTGCTGACACCATTCATGCTTGCGTCAATCACCGGAAAAATCGCATATTGAGCCTGAACTACTGTCATGCGGAAGGCTTTGTGGTGCGGCGGTTTACCATCACGAATGCAAGCCCGAACATGAACAGAGAGAACAGGACGAGCGTTGCCAGAGACGAAAAAAGCGAGAACTCAATTGTATTCGAAGGATACAGTAGAGTGCGAAGGGCTTCCACGCCATAAGTCAGTGGATTGATTCGCATCAGCACCCTCAACCACTCCGAAGCTCCCGACAACGGAAACATCGCTCCCGAAAGCAGCCATAGTGGAATCAGAAACAAATTTATGATCGCGTGAAAAGCCTGTGTGGAATCCATGGGCCACGCAATCACGAATCCCAGCGCGGTGAGTGCGAAAGAAACCAGAAATACTGTAAGTACGGCCATCAGGAACGTTTCCATTGTCAGATGGGCGTCAACCAGCGGCGCGAACACCAGAAAGATTAACCCCTGAATTGTTGCAAGTGTTGTTCCGCCCAGAACCTTTCCGAGCACGATGGCGGACCGCGAAACCGGCGCTACCAGCACCGAAAGCAAGAACCCTTCTTTGCGGTCCTCGATTACCGACATCATGGTGAAGATCGAGGTAAACAACACAATCATGATCAACGCGCCGGGATAGAAATAGTCAAGATAATGCTGCCCGTTCGCCCCGCCTGAGCGAAATGATTTTCCGAATCCCGAGCCGATGACCAGCCAAAATAATATCGGGGAAGCGATGACGCCCACGACGCGGCTGCGTTGCCGGTAGAAACGGACCACTTCGCGCCACCACAGCGTGAAGGCCGGCAACAGTAGTTCGTTCTGCGTTGGAACGATGTGTGCGGGAAGAGTTGCGGTTTGTGTCGCCATAATAGGAACGAACCTTAATATCTATTGTCATTCCGAAGAGCTTCAGCCCTGAGGAATCTGCTTCTCCGTCCAGAACCGATGTCCAGTGCGCTTTATGAATACATCTTCCAAACTTGGTTTGCTCACGGAAATCGCTTCAACTTCACCTGGAAACGCTTCCACCACGTCCGTGATAAATCTGTGGCCATTTTGCTTTTCGAGCCTGACCTGATTCTGAACCACCTGCGCCTCCGTATTGAAACGTATGCGGATCTGATCGGCGAGCAACTCGGGATTCTTCGCGTCGAACACAATTACATCGCCCCCGATTTCCTGCTTTAGCTCCAATGGAGTTCCAAGCGCCACCAGTTTCCCTTCATTCAAAAATGCCAGCCGGTCGCATCGCTCTGCTTCTTCCATGAGGTGGGTCGTCACGATCACCGTAACTTTCTCTTCATCACGCAAGATTCGCAGGTATTGCCATAGGTCAATTCGCGCTCCGGGATCCAGTCCAGTCGTCGGCTCGTCGAGCAATAGGACCGAAGGATGGTGAAGCAATCCCTTTGCCAACTCTAATCGCCGCTGCATCCCTCCTGAAAAAGTCTCGGCTTTTTCATTGGCGCGATCGGCGAGGCCAACCCGTTGTAGCATTTCGGTGATGCGGGACGTCAACGTTCGTCCGTGCAGGCCATAGAGATGGCCTTGATGCATTAGATTTTCGGCCGCCGTCAGCTTCACATCAATGCTTTGGGCTTGGAAGACCACCCCAATGTGTCGCCGTAATTCACAGGGTTCTTTCGCGACGTCATACCCCAATATGACAGCGCGGCCTCCAACCGGAACCATCAATGTCGAAAGAATTCGAAACATCGTGGTCTTGCCGCTACCGTTTGGGCCTAGGAGTCCAAACAACTCAGCGGCACGAACGTCAAACGAGACACCGTCGAGAGCGGTGTGGTCGCCATAGCGATGTACCAGATTCTGTACAGAAATAGCGGACGAAGAATCGCCGTTCGCTTGAGGTTGGTCAACTACGAGCGCGGATGATTTGGAAGCCACAGCCTATTCTACGACGAGAATGGTTAGCTAAAGGATAAGGTAAGGTTTAATTTAGCTTTTACTCAACGTAATTTTCGCACGACGATATCTGACGCTAGAGTGATGAAGATGAGTAGCGAAGGAAATAACTTCCGGGAAATCGGATACGATTCCAATGAGTATCCTATGTTAAGCGGCGACGACCTTTCGCTCTGAAGCTCGCACCTTCTCTTCCGTGGACGCCGCCGGCGAATGCCGCCAAACCTGAATCGTCAATATCACGGTTGAGGCAAGAAGCAATGCTCCCGTCACAACGTGGGCGACGGTTGAAATCACCATTGGAAGTTCCGGCTGGGCGGCGTCCCTTCCCCATTCCACGCGCGTCATAAACGCCATGAATCCCAGGAATAATTGCGCGATTAACAGACCGAGCATTGCAATCGCCGGCCGCCGTATCGCGTCCGTCTCCGAATACCGAGTCAACGCGCGCACCGCGGTCCAGGTAACCACAATCGCGACCACCGGAGCATTAAGAACATGCGGCAGCCAGCCCATGCCGTGATGACGAAACATCGCCCCGAGGATCAATTGAACATACAGAATGAAAATGGATAGAAAAGAAAGCACCAAAAGGCTCGGATGGCGATGATCGCTTCCGGCTTCGCCGACCTGTCCCTCTTCGATCCATGATCGGCTGGTGAAAAGCGCGATCGCGCAAGCGATACAAAAGAACGTCTGAGCCACCGCAGCGTGTGCCGATGAAACCATTGGCGGCTGGAAATAAAGCACCGTCAATCCGCCCAGAATTCCTTGCACAATAATTGTCGCAAGCGCGGCCAGCGCCAGTCCTTTCATCCAACGGCGATGGTCAGAAATCCATGTCCACACCGCGATGCCGACGGTCAGAAGCCCGGTAGAAAAAGCAATTGCACGATGACTCCATTCATACTGAATTCCGCCATACCACGGCGGGACATTAAACGATCCGAATGAAGTAGGCCAGTCGGGTATAGAAAGCCCAGCGTCATTGCTGGTAACAAGCGCGCCTGCGATGAGCAGGCAAAAGGTGGCGCAGGCTACGAAGACGGCAAACCAGTGAAGCGCGGAATTGTAGGACGCAGGTGAACGATTCAACGAAGGCCCCGAACGCCAAAACAAGAACTGGTTATTGTATCGAACCTGGACAGCGGTTGTGGATTACTTTTGCCGGCTGGACACGGCTATCGGATGCTTCGGCTGATACAGCCCTAATTGTCCGCCGCCGGGCATAGTTATTCTCGTTAGCCGTCCCCATCGCTCTTCGACGATAGGCGAGCACGCGATTTTGCGGGCCTTCAACTGCTCGATCGCGTCAGCGACGTCATCGCACATCAGATAAAGTTCGTGGTGGTCGTTTCCTTCTGCCGGATGGAAAGCTGCCTCGGCCGGGGGCAGAGCAAATATCAACCATCCCCGGCCCGCGTCTACCGCATCGAATTTCAAAATGTCGCGAAAGAATGCGCGATCCGCTTCCGGGTTCTTAGTGTAGATGATGACATGCGCGCCATTGATCATGGAGTTCCTGCCTTACAGAATTCACAGTTGCGACGCTGCTGA
>JBOGLB010000048.1:0-10358 GCA_050745965.1 Terriglobales bacterium
GTGGCGCAGAAAAGATTTTGGCACGATCTCGGGTAGCAGAAGATTATTTATGGCGAATGCGGGACATGAGGGTGTGTGGTCCACCGTAAAGAAATTCTAGAGCAATGTTTCCGCCTACGAACCCCAACAGGTTGTAATTCCCCATCCGAAATGCATCTTCGGCATTGTAGCGGCTCGGGAACCACGCATAGACGGCGGTCATGGTACCCGCGTACGGTGCAATCACGCCCGGAAAAGAAAATGTGCGACGGCCGTCTTCGCCCCGACGTGCCGTCACGGTGGAAATGACCGCATGCTCCAGTCGCGGCATTATTCCTTTGCACTCGCAACGGTAGTAGACCGTGTCCTCGCGAAATGCTTCGGCGAGCGCATAGCGCGTTGTAGTGGTTATTGCAGCAATTCCGAAGTCAGACCCAAAGCGTTGCCCGTATGCTTGCGCGCCCTGTTTCCATTCCGGCGGTGTGTTCTCCGCCTGGTTAATTCCCGCCGCGAATGCAGCTCCGACAATTGGATAGGGACCAACCATCTCGAATGCGTAGCTGAGAAGTTTTGTTTTCTCGCCGGGCCGGACGTACACGACGACTGGCGCCTTCTTTTCGGTGCTTAGCGAGGGTACGGAAGCGTCATCGGGACGGGTATTGTCCACGGTTCCATTTTGTTGTGCTCGCATCGAGGTGGTTAGTATCGAGGCGAATATCGCGAGCACGAGGGGAAAAATCCGGCGAATCATTATCACGCAACAGCCCTCATACGAATTAGCCATCAAAGTGACATCCTAACAGACCAATCGTGGGAGAAACTGCCTAAGCATTCTAGAGAAACGGGGTCTAGCGGACCGTAAAGTTTACCGAAGCTCCTTCCACCACCTTTTTCCCCGGAATGGGATTCTGAGAAACGATGACGCTGGAAGCCGTTGCGGGCGAAATCGATGAGGACGTTGACGGCGCGATTGCAGTGGAGGCCGCCGCATTGTTGGGCATGGCAAGGGTTACCTTTCCAACTTGTAATCCGGCCCCGCGCAGAGCAGTAGTTGCGGCTCCCAAAGTTTGACCCGTAAAAGTGGGCATTACAAATGCCTCCGCTGGCGGCGTATCGCTAATCAGGAGGCTGATTTGTGGAGCCGAAATCTCACTCGCGTTAGGCAAGGGATTTTGCGCGAGTACCCGGTCCGCAGGTAATCCCGGCGTTGCTATTTGAGCAATTGAGCTGATATCGAGTCCGCGGCGTCGAATGTTCATTTCCGCGGCGCGCTCACTTTCTCCCAGTGCATTTGGAATCTGTACGCGTTGCGGGCCGAGACTCTGTGCTAGGCGGACTTGCCAGCCGCGGCGCACTTTTGTACCGGCAATGGGAGCTTGAGACAAAATCTTGCCTTCAGGAACGGTAGAGCTGTAGTACCGGGTCTCGACATCCGCCGACAGCCCATCCTGTTCGGCGATACGCCGCGCTTCTGCGGGCGTCTTATCAGCCAGATTTGGGACATTAACCTCCCGACCGTGAATGGCAATCTGCATTGCGGTGACCGCCGACACTAGTGCGACAACGAGCAATACTAATCCGAGCAGAACTAATCGAAAAAAAGATCTCATTTGTGGCAGATTATACCCTGACGAGAAATAGTCGTTCTCGCCCGCTTATACTTCTTGTCATGATCGCGGCTGGCGAACTTGAGAACGCGCTTCGAAAATACTGGGGATACGATTCCTTTCGTCCGCTCCAGGAGCGGATTGTGCGCAGCCTGCTGGAGAGTCACGACACCTGTGTTGTCATGCCAACCGGCGGAGGCAAATCTCTCTGTTATCAGTTGCCGGCTCTGCTGTCCGGGAAGACTGCCGTAGTGGTCTCTCCTTTAATTGCATTGATGCAGGACCAGGCTGCTCAATTGGCCCAAATGGGAATCCCTGCCGCAGTTCTGAACAGTTCTGTCACTGCTTTACAGCAAGAGACATTAATCAGCAGAGCGCAACACGGTGAATATCGGCTCTTATATTTTTCTCCGGAGCGCCTGGCGCGCGCAGATACCATGGATTGGCTTCAGCGGGTTCCTATCGCATTTTTTGCCGTGGACGAAGCTCACTGCATCTCGGAGTGGGGACATGAATTTCGTCCCGAATACCGCCAATTAAAGCGTCTTCGAACCTCCTTTCCCGACCGTCCGATTGCCGCCTTCACCGCGAGCGCAACTCAACGGGTGCGGCACGACATTCTCAGTCAGCTTCAACTGCGCAATCCTGACAGGTACATTGCAAGTTTTCACCGGCCGAACTTGCGGTATCTGATCCGCGAATGTAACAGTCGCGAGCACCAGGACTTGCTCGTGGCCGCGTTGCGCCAGTATCCAGGGGGCAACATCATCGTCTACGCCCCGACTATTGATGGAGTGAAGTCAACCGTGAATTTCTTACAGAGCGAAGGAATTCCGGCCGTCGCTTATCACGGCAAAATGGAAGCAGATGAACGCCGCCGCAATCAGGAGCAATGGATGTCTGATGAAGTGCGCGTGTTGGTCGGAACCATCGCTTTCGGGCTGGGAATCAATAAGGCAACGGTTCGCGCGGTGATTCATCTGTCACTTCCGAAATCCATCGAACAGTACTATCAGGAAGCCGGGCGCGCTGGCCGGGACGGCGAGCCGGCGGATTGCATTCTGCTTTGGCAAAAGCGCGACGCCGGACTGCTGGCATACTTCATCGAAAAGGTTAGCGATCCAGCGGAAAAAGAGCGCTCGTGGGAGCGTTACCATACGATCCGGCGTTTCGTCGAATCAAAAGGTTGCCGTCACCGTTATATTTGTGGGCACTTTGGCGAGCGCACCAAATGGGAGACCTGCGAATCTTGTGACGTCTGCTGCGCGTTACCAGTATGGCTCGCTCAGAACGGTACACCGAAACGCAACCTTTCGAAAGCAGCCGTCGCACTCAAGGTAGCTGCGGTAATTCCTGTGTTAGCTCCGGCTGTGGCAGCGGACTTACGAGAACAACTTCGCTTTTGGAGGCGTCAAGCCGCGAAGCAGCAAGGGGTAGCCGCCTTCGTAGTGATGCACGATACATCCCTGGAAGAGATTTGCCGCGTACGACCAACTTCGATCGCAGAACTTCTGCGGATTCACGGCTTCGGAGAGCGTAAGGCTGCGATGTACGGGGAGCAAATTGTTGGAGTGTTGAAGAGCTTTCGCGTGGGCTCCCGATAGAGGGGTTCATTGGATACACAGCCCAAACGGTTTAAGGCATGGCCTGAGGCGCAGGATTCACGAATCTGCCCTAAGGCAGTTTTTATATCAGCCTCCGCCAAAATTACCCTAAAAAGGTTAAAAAGCGTGTTTTTGTGGTCTATAATGTATTGAGAACACTAGGCTTACGCTACTAAGGGTTTGGCACCAGAACTGTTATACGAAAGTATGGATACTGGCATCTTAGGTATCGTGGTTTTCGATTGTGCGTCGCGGCCAGCCAGACAGTTTGGCACCGTTTGAGATGGAATTTCGGGGTGTGACCCCACAACTTGGAGGAAGTCCAAAATGAAAAAGCGTGCCCTCGTAATTTTATTCGTCGCCAGCGTCATGTGCCTTCCGGCAATAGCGCAGCAGAATGCTTCTGCAACGCAAGATCAGATGGCGGCTCAGCCATCTCAAAATTCGTCCCCAGCGTCGGACCAGATGAGTGCCACTGGAAAGCCGTTACAACCGCCCGCTCGCGAGGGTTTCTGGGGACGCGTGAACCCCTTCGCCCGCAAGAAGTACGTACAGCGACAGACAGGCCCGATTCGTGATCGGTTAAACGAATTGGACGACCTCACGGCTACAAACAGCAAGAATATCAAAGACACTGATTCCCGCGCGCAGCAGGGAATTCAGCTTGCCTCCGCAAAGGCGAACGAAGCCGATCAGCATGCCATTGACGCAGGAAACAGGGCGCAAGCCGCTCAACAAACTGCGACGCAAGCCAATACCCGAATTGGAAATGTCGAGCAAGTAGTCAGCAATATTGACCAATACAAGGCGTCAAATCAGACCGAGATCCGCTTTCGCCCAGGACAAAGCTTCCTCAGCAAAAACGCGAAATCAGCTCTCGACGACATGGCCACGCCCTTGAAAGATCAGCATGGTTACATTATCGAAGTGCAGGGCTTCTCCTCAGGAAGGGGACAGACCGCAATCGCAACCTCACAAAAGATGGCCGATTCCGTCGTCCGTTACCTGGTAGAGAACCACGACGTGCCGGTTTACCGTATTTATGTGGTCGGCATGGGCAACGCTCCCGTTGCCTCCGCTGATCAGGGTTCAAAAACCAGGCACTCTAGCGGCGGCCGCGTCGAGATTAGTTTGCTGAAAAACAATCTTGAGCAGCTTGCTTCCTCAGAAGCCGCGGCCCCGGCCACTCAGGATCAGCCAGTTACTCCAAAATAATTACTGCAAATAGCCAGCCCTCCCCCAAAGAAAAAGACTCTTGCGGAAGCAAGGGTCTTTTCTTTGCGCGCCAGGTCCATTCTCAATAAAGCTATTGAGGTGCAGTCTTGTCTTCCACTTTTTGCGCACCTTCAGCGGTCTTCTTCGCAGCCTTGTGTGTCACCTTCTTTGTAGTGTGCTTAACAGCATGACCGGTTTTCTTGGCTGTTTTTTTGGTTGCCCTACCTGTGTCTTTCGCAGCATCTTTGGTTTCGTGTCCTGCATCTTTCATGTCCTGCTTGGCGCCGGTATCCTGCGAGATCCCGACCCCGGCGAGCGCAGCAATGACCAGGAACGAAAAGCACATTCGCTGTACAAGTTTCATTTAGTTTTCTCCCGTTAAAAGTCATTCGGCATTAGTGGCTGCGTTACTATAACGCACAGGGACGAGGCTGTGAAAGACTGCGGACTTGCTCACGCGAGTCGGTCCGGCATTTGGGTATAATTCGGCTGGCGCGGTAGAATCCAACACAAGTGACTTGGCGTTTTGAGCTATCCGCGAGATTCAATCGGAGGAATGATGGCAGACCGTCCTAAAACTGATGCTGTTCCAGCAGGGCCGACGCCCACTGGGAAAAGCGGCAGACCTAATCCACATGAGCAATTGGTGCGTGTGTTTGACACGGAACAGGAATCCGAGGCGTTGATTGTTAACGGACTGCTCCAATCCGCCGGTATTCAGTCGGACCTGACGTCACTGGATGCGCCTCAAGACATTCTGCCTGGAGTTGGGGGCACCGTTATTCTGGTTCGCAAGGAAGACGCGGAGCGGGCCCGGCAACTCATTCAGGAATCGAAACGAGCTGCCGCCGAAGACGATACGGCTGAGATTGATGTCACCGGGGATCCAACACCTCTGGGGTGACGTTTTTGCCATCAAGAAAAAAAGCTACTGCACCACTTGTATCCGTACGGTATGTGCCAATTTTCCGTTGAGCCAGCCGGTCTAATACTTCCTGCCGAGGATGTCCATACAAGTTTCGGGCTCCGACGGAAATTACTGCGAAACGAGGATGCACTGCCGCCAGAAAGTCGGCTGCGGTTGAAGTCGCACTGCCATGGTGAGCGACTTTGAGAAGATCGGCGTGCGGCTGTTCTTGTGATACGAGATTCTCTTCCTTCCGTTCGGCATCGCCTTCCAGCAGGGCCGATGTCGCTTTGTAAGTCACCTTCATCACCAGCGACGTATCATTAGGACGTGCCAACTCAATTTTTGGCCGCTTAATGGGAGCCAATATGCGCACACTGGCGCCTCCCAAATCGAAATCTTCTCCAGCAAAATGTTCAGTTACAGGAATTTGAAGAGCCGTAGCAACTTGAACGACTCGCTGCAACTCTGGCGAAGGTGAATCCACTCCCAGCCACAATTCGCGGGGATGGAAATTTGAAAGAACGGCTGGCATCCCGCCCAGGTGATCTGCATGCGCGTGCGTGATAGCTACGAGGTCAAGCCGCGAAATTCCTCGTGACCACAGATACGGAGAGACAACGTCTTCTCCGATGTCGAGATCGGAATGCATCCACGAAGGCAAACCGCCGGCATCAATCAGCAGAGTGCGTCCTTGGGGAAAAACCAGCAGGATTGAATCTCCCTGCCCAACATCAATCGCAGTGACCTCCAATACTCCTGCGTGAACCTGCGGGCGTGGAGGGACGAAGCTTATCCAAATTGCAGCCGCAGCAACGGCTGCCAAACCCGCCCCTACGAACAGAGGACGACTGCGCGAGAGCATCATGGCCAGGACAAGAGCACCACACGCGAGAAGAGCAACCCAGAGCTCTGGCGTGGCTACTCGGGTATCGGCAATTCTCAGGCCACCCATCCAGTGCACCGTTGCGCCTGCGGCCCGTAGAGCGATGGCCGTTACCAGCGCGGGCAGTTTTGCGGCGCCTGCCGAAATATAGCCCAAGGAAATCGCGATGCCTGCGGCAACCATAATGACCTCAGTCAAGGGGACGACAATGATGTTCGCTGGTAGAGATACAACGGTTGCGCGATGAAAGTAGTACGCCATCGGCAAAACAAATCCGGCCTGTAAAAGTATTGATATGAGAATGAAATCACACCCTATGACGATGCCGCGGCCCACAACTGCAATGGCGGGTAGTGCGATTCTTTCCCCGACAAATCTCTGCAACCGCGCTGCGATCATTCGCAGGTCGAGCCTGAACTGCACCAGCTTCGGCGATAACGCCAGGTCGTAACTCGTCGAATCAATGTTTCTCAACGATCGCGACAGTTGCTTGGTGGTGCGCTCGAGGATCGGAGCGCCAATGCCTCCTATCACAAGCACACATAGGAAGCTGAGTTGAAAGCTCGCCCCAAACAATTGCAACGGATCAACGATCAGCAACGCAAGGGCCGCGGCGCCAATGGTGTTCATAATGGATCGCTCCCTGTAAAGCAGCCTTGCTGCGAGGTAAAGAATAAGCATCAGTGTCGCGCGCCAGACCGGAGCCCCAACATCGGTCAGCAAGGCGTATGAGACGGTGAAGAAAACCGTAATTCCGCTGGCAGCGAAATCATTTATGCGCAAATGGCGAAGGCACCAGAACATTACGAATGCCAGAATTCCGACCTTTAAACCGGAGACCACTAGCACGTGGTATGTACCAGTTCGCTGGAAATTCGTTCGAACCTCTCTTCCAAGGAAGGTGTCGTCACCAAGCAGAATGGTGTCAATTAGAGCCGCTTGTTCAGGTGGCCATAGAGCGTGAATTTTCCGGATCACGCTGCGATGAAGGCGAGTTCGCCAGAGTTCGAACCGATTACCGTAAAATCCTGGAAGACTTTCTATGTCCTCTACTTTGGCCGACCCAAGCACATTGATTCCGCTCTCGGCGAGATAGCCTTCATAATCAAACGCTCCAGGATCTCGAAAATTGCGCGGCAAAGAAAGGTTGACCGGAAAGCGCAATCGCTGGCCGTAGTGGAAAATCTCCGTCGCGCCTGGTGGTGCGACACCGCCCGGTCTTTGATGTGCGTATTTACTGAAAATAGAAAGGCGTAGTCCGGCACGAACTTGTGACGCTTTTGCTTCGTCCAGAATTTGCTCGGTCTCAACATCTATTCTTTGCAACTCCTCGCCAAAGTCTTTTTCCTGCCAAGTTCCTTCCCTGGTGACATGACCTATCACCCACACTTTACTGCCTGCGGTAAATGGAACAAGATTCGACGTCGCAGGACTCTCGGGGCCGCGTACCTGAATCATTAACGCCCCACTCACAAGGATCATGCACAACACGAGGACGAAAGCCGGCAGAATTCGCTTCCGCAGCATATATGCCCCCGAGGCTCCGAACACTAATGCTGCAACCAGCCACCAGAGTGTAGTCCGGCAGGCGTGATTTCCAATGACCAGGCCGCCGGCAAATGCGAACGCACTCCAAAGCAGGGGTTGCCTCGGTGCCCGAGGGCGACTCTTAGCTAACGTGGAAGGGGTTTGGGAGATCAGAAATTCACATCATTCGCTGACTGGTTCGCAACCTCGAGAGCACGACTACCGGGCTAAATGGACCACGCTCTCAATGTGGAAAGTCTGAGGAAACAGGTCAATTAAATGTGCTTGCCGCAATTGGTAGCCTGAGTTAAGCAGTTGGCGCAGATCGCGAGCCAGCGTTGCGGGATCGCACGATATGTATGTAATCTGCGGCGCATTCAATGACGTGAGGCCTCTGAGCGCATCCGAGGAAAGCCCCGATCGCGGAGGATCAACCACGACAAAATCGGGACGGAGTTTCCCCGACACACTTTTCAAATATTGCTCAGTCGTGGCGTTCACAGCTTTCACATTCGGAGCGGAATTGTATAGCAGATCTGAATAGGAAGTCGGTGACGGCTCAACGGCGATTACTCGTTGGAAATCCCGATTTAGAACTGAGGAAAATAGTCCGATGCCGGCGTAAAGGTCGAGCGCGGTGCTTCCTGAGCGCCCGTCGGTGACAAGATGAACTAACTGGTCAATTAAATGACGGTTTACCTGAAAGAACGAACCCGCGGTTACGCGATACGATTTCATCAACGCTTTATATTCGATCCCTTTGCCGCCGACTGAGGCAAATTCTTCTTTCTTCGCAAGGGAGGGACTATCGGAATTGCGATTCTCGAAGGCCACTACCCCAAGGATTGCTTGCATTCGACTCTGACAATCGCGGCCCCATTTTTCGATAGTGGTCTTCAAGGTCTCCTCTCCGCAATAAGCCTCAATCAACAGGTTCCTATCGTCAGCATCGGCAAAAAGCTCGATTTCGCGAATTCCATTCGGCAATTCGCCAGCCCTGCCCATCGTCCACAAAGCCTGAAGAGCCTGATTGACGAGTGGCGAGCTTATGGGACATTGTTCAACCGGCAGCAATTGATGCGAATTGAATTTGCGGTAACACAATCCAAACTGTGGCTCGAATTGGACAGCAAAACGGCTACGATTGCGGTAGCCCCATTCCGGAGAGGCATGGATTTTAAGTTCGATATCTAATTCCAACTTGGCGATGCGGCGAAGATTTTCGCGCAGAATTGCGGCCTTGATTTCCAATTGATGCTGGTAGCTGCTGTGCTGGTAGTGGCATCCTCCGCAGCGCATGAAGTATGGGCAATGCGGTTCAATGCGGTGTGCCGAGGGGGTCAGTATGTCATCTGCACTGCCCCGCGCGAAGCCGGGTTTTTGCTCCATCAGAGACGCGGTGACGGTCTCGCCTTCCAAAACAAAGGGAACGAAGACGGCTTTGCCGCGGCCCCGGTCGTCGGCGGGGAGGCGGGCCAATCCGTCTCCGCCATAAATCAGTTTTTCGATTGTCAGTTGCAAGCAATGATTCTAAGTCATGCGACTGAGGAACAGCCGCATGGTCGGCGGCATTCCCTCTTGGGCAACCGCCTCTCAATTCGCGAGCGGATTTCAAATTCCGTTGTGACGGAGCAAGGGTGATCTCAATACTCACGATGCCCCAGTCCCCGTCACATATAGAACAGGCTCAATCGCGGAAGTTTATATTTTTCCAAAAGTTTTTTATGCAGATATTGCTTTTGCAATTGCTGGATCTGTGCCGCAGGCATCCTGCTGCGGTATGGAGATAGTTCGCGGTCGGCTTCAGCACGCACCGTAACAATTTGCTCATCCGGAGTAGCGGCCAGCAGCACCGCGAATATTTTGTCTTCCAGAACCGTTAGCCGTCGCTCTAGATCTTCCAGTCGCGGAGAAAGCCTGCTGGCCTCGATTTCACCCGCAAGTCGGTTTAAAGTAGCCGCGGTCTCCGCCGCCACCGCGTGGCCGGAAACTCCGGCTCCATCAGGGAGATCCGCGGATTCCAGGTGCGCCGCATTTCTTTTCAGAAAAGCGGCGATTTCGGCAGTTTGAAACCCTCGAGCCGCCTTTCCGTGGGCAGCATCGGGCAATGCTCCTACTGCCGCTTCTTTCATCTCCGCCGCCGCGCTCAAGACTTCCTGCGCGCAATAGGCAACGCTGTTCACTTTTCGCGATTGAGTGGGGCGCTTCTCATACCGTTCAAAGGCGCAATCAATTCCGCGAAGCGCGGCTTCCAGTGGTATACCGGCATCCTTCCAGGTCTCAATCAATGCCCAATCAAGAGTGGAGAGAAGCAGGGCGCCACCTCGCCGACGCTGGAAATGTTCTTCGATCTCAGTAAAGTAGTTAAAGTAATTGTCCACTGAGGTTCAACGAGGGCGCGACTTGCTGGGCCCAGAGAGAGTTGCGCGTTCGGCGGATTTCGAACTCGGCAAATGCGTTTCTGGAGAAGAATATCCGAGGCGAGGTCTTGGCGGTGCGTTAAGTTCCCAAATTATCCTCAGCCCCTCCAGCGTCAGCAAATCGTCCACGTGTTTAATGTATTTCGAATCCGTACCGATTAACGGGGCCAGGCCCCCGGTCGCGACCACCGCAGTTCCTTTGCCTAATTCGGA
>JBOGLB010000049.1:0-4011 GCA_050745965.1 Terriglobales bacterium
ACATCCGACGCGGCCAAGCTCAGAGGTCTTGTTCTAGTCGTGTAGTGGAAGCGTGTTCGGAACTGCGGCAAGCGATGAACGCGGCATTTAAGCTCGTGGAATCGTTGCCAGTTAAGTGGTGCCAAAACACGTTGTCATCCTGGATAAGTTCATCCTCGGAGGATTCCCTATGCGCAACTCCCTTACAAACCTTTTTTATCATTCCCGCAGCGCGTTAAAAACCGCCGGATCTGTTTTAGCGGTCCTGATTGCCGGTACGTCCGTCGCCATGGCCCAACCGGCCCAGGAGGCTGGAGGCGAAGCCAATCTCAGGCTTCCCGACCTTTCTCAGGTCAATTTTTTGGGGATGGACGGCCACAGGCTTCTTACGATAGGAATCCTTTTCTGCCTATTCGGGCTGGCTTTTGGCATGGCGATCTATGTCCGGCTGAAGAATCTGCCTGTGCACCGGGCGATGCTCGAAATTTCAGAATTGATTTATGAAACTTGCAAGACGTACCTGCTGACCCAGGGAAAATTCCTTTTGCTCTTGGAGTCATTTATTGCGGTCATCATCATTTTGTATTTCGGCGTGTTGCTGAAATTCGACGCCATTCGCGTGGTCATTATTCTTGGGTTCAGCCTGCTGGGAATTGCAGGCAGTTATGGCGTGGCGTGGTTCGGCATCCGGGTAAACACGTTTGCGAATTCCCGGACTGCGTTTGCGAGCCTTCGTGGAAGACCCTATCCGGTTTATCAAATCCCGCTCGAAGCCGGCATGAGTATTGGCATGATGCTTATCAGCGTTGAGCTGCTGATCATGCTCTTTATTCTGCTATGGGTGCCGAGGGACTATGCCGGATCGTGCTTTATAGGCTTCGCAATCGGCGAATCGCTCGGTGCTGCGGCGCTGCGAATTGCGGGCGGAATTTTTACCAAGATTGCTGACATCGGGTCCGACCTGATGAAGATTGTCTTCAAAATCAAGGAAGACGATGCGCGGAATCCAGGGGTAATTGCGGATTGCACCGGCTACAACGCTGGAGATTCGGTGGGGCCGTCTGCCGACGGTTTCGAAACCTATGGCGTTACTGGAGTCGCGCTCATTACGTTCATCCTGCTTGGGGTCAAGGATCCGGCGGTGCAGGTACAACTTTTGGTTTGGATTTTTGTAATGCGCGTTGCAATGTTGGTAGCCAGTACCGTGGCGTATTTCCTAAATGGGGCAATCTCCAAGGGGCGATATGGCGCCAAGGACGAGATGAACTTCGAGGCTCCCCTTACTTCACTGGTTTGGATTACTTCTATTGTTTCGATCATCCTCACTTACATCATCTCTTCGGTGATCATTCCCATCCTCGGAGGTGATTCCTCTCAGTGGTGGAAGCTGGCGACGATTATTTCGTGTGGAACTTTGGCGGGAGCCGTGATTCCGGAACTGGTAAAAGCATTCACTTCGACCGAGTCTCGCCACGTCAGGGAAGTGGTGACCTCGGCGCAGGAAGGCGGGGCTTCCCTGGGGATTCTATCCGGGTTCGTGGCGGGAAACTTCTCAGCCTATTATCTGGGGCTGACAATGGTCGTCTTAATGTCACTCGGATATTACGTCAGCACCATGGGCCTGACCGAAGCCGCGACGATGATCGCAGCCCCGGTGTTTGCCTTTGGCCTGGTAGCCTTTGGCTTTCTCGGGATGGGGCCCGTGACCATTGCCGTGGACTCTTACGGTCCGGTAACGGACAATGCGCAGTCTGTCTATGAGCTTTCTTTGATTGAGCATGTCCCTGGGATCGAGGGCGAACTCAAACGGACTTACAACATGGATGTGAACTTCGAACGTGCCAAGTATCTGCTTGAGACCAACGATGGCGCGGGCAATACGTTCAAGGCCACGGCAAAACCTGTGTTAATCGGCACCGCCGTAGTGGGTGCCACGACCATGATTTTCTCCATCATCATGGCCCTTACGGCCGGTCTCACCGAAAACGTGGACAAGCTTTCGCTATTGCATGCGCCATTTGTGCTCGGACTCATCACCGGCGGCGCAATGATTTATTGGTTTACGGGAGCGTCCACTCAAGCCGTGACTACTGGCGCTTACCGTGCTGTGGAATTCATCAAGGCGCATATTAAGCTTGAGGGCGTCGAGAGGGCGTCAGTTGCAGACAGCAAGAAGGTGGTTGAGATTTGTACCAAGTACGCTCAGAAAGGAATGTTGAATATTTTTCTGGCTGTCTTTTTTGCGACTCTATCTTTCGCTTTTGTGGAACCGTTTTATTTAATCGGCTATCTGATCTCGATCGCAATCTTCGGGCTGTATCAGGCGATCTTCATGGCGAATGCAGGCGGTGCGTGGGACAACGCGAAGAAAATTGTGGAAGTCGAGTTCAAGCAGAAAGGTACGCCGCTGCACGACGCGACCGTTATCGGCGATACGGTCGGCGATCCATTTAAAGATACTTCTTCCGTGGCCCTGAATCCGGTAATCAAATTCACGACTCTTTTTGGACTCCTGGCCGTCGAGCTGGCCGTGCAGTTGGAAGTACAACAAGGGGCTGTTTTCGGACACGTGCTTGCAGCCGCGTTTTTTGTTGTGTCTTTCTTCTTCGTTTACCGTTCGTTCTACGGAATGCGCATTGGAACGGAAAAGAACGCGCCTAAAGTCAGCATGGCGGCAGCCGACTAGCGGGCTAAACACCTCTAATATCGATTTGCTTATCTCTTCGCCCTTTTGACCCAATTGTTTACAATGGGGAGCGTTTCGGAACCCTTGAAGCGGGGCGAATCTTGGAATCTGAAAACCACAATCCGGGAGCCGGCCACGAAGTTTACTGGCGGGTCGAAGGCAGCTTGCTCGAGCTGACGACGGTGCGCCCGATCGGGTTCTTCACCTGGAACGCTCAGACATTTTCCGAGCGCTGGATGCGCCGCGGATTGGTTTTATTGATGGCGGCATTGCGTCCTCTTCTCTATGCTTCGAACAGAGTCTTTGCGACACGGGTTGTGCATACTGTACTGCGTGGAGTGAGCCGCGACCGACTGGAACTGCTGGGAGAAGAATACTTTAAGTATGCCTTGAAGCCGTCCCTGAAAGCTGAAGGAGTCCAGCGACTTAACCACTTGTTACGGACTGGCGCCGATGTGGTCCTGGTGAGCCAGGGTTTAGATGTTGTGATGCGGCCGTTGGCGGCTTACCTGGGAGTAAATCGGCTGATCGCTAACAGAATGGAATACCGGGATGGCATCGCCACTGGGCGCCTGCTGGATCCAGTAATAAGGCCACGGGGAGTATTTGCGCGGATTACGGGAACTGGATCGGACGGGAAGCGCGAGCCAGAGCAACTTGTTTCTGATCTCGGACTTTCCAGCGCGGCAGTCTTGAATTCCGCCGTAATTTCGGCCGCCCGACCGGCAATCAAACTCGATCGTCCTATTGTCCGGTTCAGCGGAGAAACGTCGAATGGATCTTTTTCGATCAGAAGAGCACTTGCTGGCAAGAATGTAATGCTGATTGGCGTGACTGGTTTCATTGGAAAAGTATGGTTGGCAAATACGTTGATGGACTTGCCGGAAATTGGAAAGATTTATCTGTTGATCAGGCGGCAGAAATCTAACCCGGCGCAGAGCAGGTTTGAAAAGCTGGTGGAAGAGTCTCCTGTGTTCGACTCATTGGCTCGGCGTCACGGTGCTGATCTTGGCCGATTTATAAGCGAACACGTGGAAATAGTCGAGGGAGACGTTTCGCAGCCGGGAATTGGAATCGCACCGGAGATGGCGAAAACTCTGGGCCAGAATTTAGACGTTGTGATTAACAGTTCGGGGCTGACCGACTTTAATCCGGATCTGAGGGATGCGCTGGCGACGAATGTGGACGGGGCGCTGAATGTATTGGAATTTGTCCGTGGATCAAGTCATGCGGGCTTGTTGCATCTTTCGACCTGCTACGTCGCGGGAACCAGGGATGGTAGAGTCGGAGAGATGCTGCGTCCCCATTACACGCCGATTGATCTCAAGGGTTTTGATGTCGAGCAA
>JBOGLB010000050.1:0-5426 GCA_050745965.1 Terriglobales bacterium
GGAAAAGCGCGCTCCGGGAAGCGCCGACACAAAATGGCAAAAATAGTACGTCGACACTCTGGAAATTCCTTTCGGCTTCGTATGTACCTCGTTGAAGAGTATCGGACTTTATCTGAATAAATATGCGATTTGCTGAGCAGCTCCAGATATTACAGGACCTTTGCGAATCTAACATTACTTCCCGATGCAGAACCTGCTGAAGATCAGATTCAGGATGTCGTCGGTGGTTGTGGCTCCCGTAATCTCGTCGAGTGCGCGAAGAGCGGTATAGAGATCAAGCAAAAGCATTTCGTGAGGAATTCTGTTTCCAACGGCGATGACCGCGGACTGGAGCGCCGCCAGAGAATCGTTTACCAGGCTTTGATGGCGCGCGCTGGTGAGAAAGCCAGTTTCAGTCTGCGGGGCTGTGTCTCCACGAATATGCCGCAGGATTTCTGCTCGCAGCTCCGTGATTCCCGCGCCAGTAGCGGCGGAGGTTCTCACTCGTGGAAGGTTGCTTGCCACGAAGAGGGATTCTGCGGATAAGTCCGACTTGTTTTCCACGATCACTGCGCGACGGCCCTTCGCATTACTCAATAGTTCACGGTCTTCCTCCTCGGTCTTCTGTGTCGAATCCAGCACGATGAGAATTAGATCTGCATCAGCGAGTGCCTCAAATGATTTCCGGATGCCGATGCTTTCCGCCTCATCGAGAGCTCTGCGAATTCCGGCAGTGTCTATCAGATGGACGGGAATGCCGCCAATGGCAACCGTTTCGGTAACCAGGTCGCGAGTGGTCCCGGGCATTGCCGTTACGATGGCCCGCTCTCGTTCTACGAGCCGGTTGAAGAGACTTGATTTGCCCACGTTCGGACGTCCAACAATGGCTAGGGTAAATCCTTGACAGACGATTTTTCCGTATGCAAAGGATCTCGCCATCTCTTCCAGCGGACCCTGTATGTCAGCAATGCGCCGTAGTATTTCCGCCGGGGGAAGCACCGAAATATCGTCTTCGGCAAAATCAATTCCAGCTTCCAGAGTTGCAATCAACTCGATCAGATTTTTTTTGATTGGCTGAAGCCGGTGCGAAAGTGCACCGTCAAGTTGTTGGGCGGCAACCTTCGCCTGATACAGAGTTTGCGATTCGATCAAGTCGCGGACGGCTTCGGCCTGAGTGAGGTCAATGCGTCCGTTGAGAAAGGCCCGCATAGTGAATTCGCCAGGTTCCGCGATGCGCGCACCGCGAGCCAGGGCAATTTCAATGATGTGGTGCAGAACAATGGGGGAACCGTGCGCAGAAATTTCAACGATGTCGTCGGTCGTATATGAGTGAGGTTTGGCGAAATAGGTGACGACAACTTCGTCAATGCGGGCTTCAGGGCCTTGCGGTGCCGGACAGCCGAGGGCGGCTGTCCCCTCGCGGGCGTCTTCTGGTTCAATTAGCTCTCCGAAGATCGCTCGCCCCGCCTCCAACTGGTGCTTCAACCGCAGCATCGGCAGCGCGATTTGCTTGGCCTCTGGGCCGGCGAGCCGCACCACCCCGATGCCGCCTCGTCCATCAGGCGTAGCGATGGCGACAATAGTATCGTCGAGGTTCACAACAAGATTGTAGCGGCTGACACTTCGGGAGCTGGACCCTGGCTACGGAATTCTTCTGGCTACGGGTTTCGTCGTGGGCTTGTAGTCTTTCGGATAGACGACCAGGCATCGCCGTCCGCCCTCGCCCTGGCTCTCAGTACGCAAATCAGTCTTGTCGCGCAGAGCAAGGTGAACCATGCGGCGTTCGCGGGACGACATGGGCGCGAACTCGTAAGGAAGTCCCGTTCTGCGCACTTTGTCGGCAGCGACATCCGCGGCGACTCGAAGTTCCTCCAGCCGCAGGGCTCGCTGATTCATGCAATCAAAACGTACTTTCTCGTGCTCGTTACCGGGAAGGCGAAGCATCTCGAGTGCTAACAATTCGAAAGCACGAAGCAGTTCGCAGCCGCGTTCAAGGACCAACGGAGAGTCCGGACCGGAAAGTTCGACCATGATTTCAGGACGTTCCCAATCACGCTCATCGGGCAGCGGGGGATCAACCGTAATGCGATAGCGAAGATGAAGGCCGCCCTTGGTGACGACGTTTCGCAGAAATTCGTCAATCTTTTTAGCGGCGGCGATTTTGTCAGGAATGGGCATATACTGCTTTCAGCTTTCAGCCAACAGCTTGTTTTGCTTTCTATTCGGAATCCTACCTTCTCGGCTAAGCGCAAAACGAGATCACGCAGCGACTTAATTCCGAGGCGAAATGGGGATGAAGTTAGAATTGAAAGCTGCCGGCTGATAGCTGACAGCTAGCCTTTATTTTTCTTCCGCGCCCTCTTCAACGCCATTTCGCGCATCTCTCTTCCGACCTTCGTCCTATTCATCACCGCCTGTTGGGCGATGGAGATCAGATTGGTCTCCGCGTAATACAGATTCAATCCTGCCGCTAGATTATAAAAGATAAATCCCATCATAAGCGGCATCATTAAGGTCATCATTTTTTGTTGCGACGGATCTATTCCCACTTGCGGCGTCATTTTTTGGGTCACGACCATACTTATAACGAGCGCTAGGGGAAGAACAAAATACGGATCGCGCGCCGAGAGGTCAGTGATCCATAGCCAGTGGGCATGGCGCAGATCAACCACCACAGCCAGCATCCGGTAATAAGGCCAGATCAGAATCATCGGGATGAGCATAGGCAGGCATCCGCCCAGCTGATTGACTTCTTCCCGCTTATGAAGTTCGGCAATCTCCTTCTGCATTTCCTGCTTGCGCGGATCGCGAATACTGTATTTCTTATATTTTTCCTGGATTGACTTCATCTCGGGCGCGATCTTCTGCATCTTCAGCGACCACTTCATTTGCTTGATGCGCAGCGGCAAGAGCGCCAGCGAAATTATCAGTGTCTGTAGAACGATCGCCCATCCCCAATTGGGGACCATGTGCTCGTAGGTCCATCGAAGCCACACAAAGAGCGGTCGAGCGATAATTCCTAGATAACCGAAATTCACCAGGGTGCGTAAATCCGGAGAACCCTCGGCCACGCTGGGCACCGATACGGATTCCAATATTCGGAGCGACTTTGGTCCCGCGTACAGGCGCTCACTCGTCGGCCCCTTGGGGTTTCCCACAGCCGCGCCCAAGACATCGCCTTTTTTCGTTTCCTGCGGCTTCCTAGCATCGCTTGGCGCATCAATCGCATTGCGCAACGTAATCAGAGAGGACGATTGCGGATCGTCAGGAATGAAAACGGCCGCGAAGTACTGATCCCCGACTCCGGCCCAATCAAAGGGTCCGGCGAGGGTGTTTCCGCTGCTTATTTTTTTGATCGCGACGCGTTCAGTTCCATTATTGTTCTGGTATTCAACCTGGCTCGCCGCATAAAAAGCAAGATTGGTTTGATCTCCAAAACCAGCGGGCCACATCGGATACGCCTGCACGAACTGGCCATTGGAAACCACGGAAGTTTGTACGCCAACCACATATGCGTTCCCGTCGGCCTGTGATTTGCCGCCTCCGGAAGGCAGTCGAAACTTAAACGCTTTGCTGACAGAAACATCTTTATCGGCGTACTCGAAAGTTAGGGTCCGGATATTTTCCTGGTCCCGTGTGGTGGAATCCTTTGTAGAGACAACGTAGAGGGCTGAGCTTAACCTATCTCGCAACGCCTGATCATATGTCCACAGCGAAAGTGGATAGCCATACGTCTGGGAGGCCGTGTTATTCACCAGGTCCAGCGGGTGTCCATTGTCGTCGTCAAACTTTTTCAGAATCCAGGATTTAACCTGGGCGCCGCGATTGGTGAACGTGATGCGATATACATCATTCTCGATAACGGTTTCCGCCTCCGCAGCTGCTTGTTTGGTTGATACAGAACTTTTCAGTTTTGCCGACGGCACCTTTGTTTCTGCATTGGCAGTAGCTGCCGCAGAAGATTGGTACTGGCTGGGCGGCTGATTCTGAGTCTGAGCCTGAGTCTGATTCTGTGCCTGCGTCTGGGGCTTCGCAGGTGGCGGTACAGCCTGCGGGAAATACTTCTTCATCAGTGGCTGAAACACAATAATGATCAGAAAGGTCAGGGCGAAGACGAGAAGCAGCCGCCGCTCCATGCCAGGATCTTGTTGGGGATTTTGAAAGTCTGCCAAAATTCTCTCAGTCAGTTATCGTGCAATCAGTGCTAAGCGCGGCCTTGCAACATTTCGCTGGAACAGGATCGTAGCCGCTCGAGCCGAACGGATTGCAGCGAAGGACTCTCCCAATCGCCATCAGGCTGCCCTCAACCACTCCGTGTACCTCAATCGCTTTCATTGCGTATTCGGAGCAAGTCGGCTGATAACGGCACGCTGGGCCAAACCAAGGCGAGATCGCGGCTTTGTACCCTCGCAGCAGTTGCAAAGCAATTTTTCTCGGAACCTGTTTCATCGTGGAACCAATTTCTTACTCAGATTTCCCTTTTATTTCAAACGCCGTCCGCAGGCTTGGCTTTCTTGACGACTTCAAAGGCTCGCTCGATTTGATTCAGTAGTTCCGAAAATTCCGCTTTCAGCAACGACTTCTTGGGATTAATTACAACATCCACGGCAATGTCGGTCCCCGGATAACTCATCCGGACCGCTTCCCGAAGGCGGCGCTTCATCCGATTCCGCTCTACTGCCCCCCCAAGCCCTCGGCCAACAGTGAATCCGATTCGCAGCCCGCCCGGCGTCTCGCGTCTCAAATAAAACACTGTGATCAGCGTTGCGAAATGACGCTTGCCCTGCTTATACACGCGCTCAAAATCAGCATGCCGCAGCAACCGGGCGCTGCGCGGGAATCGGCCTCGTCCTATGCTGACGGACAGGTTTTTGTCACGACCCGGATCGCTGCCGCTCACTATTCACGATCCGGCACTTCGGATTGCGGTCCAGTCAACAAAAGGGATCAATTATTCTCGGAAGCCAGGCTTTACCGACACACGCTTGCGGCCTTTGGCACGCCGGCGCGAGATTACGGCTTGGCCGCTCTTGGTCTTCATACGCGTCCGAAACCCGTGTGTCTTCGAGCGGTGGCGCCGGTTAGGTTGGAATGTACGCTTGGGCATGAAAAATAGCTGCTCCTGATCTTACAGACAGATGTAATAAGCTGATTCTGCGAACGTCAAGTATAAACGAGGGCGAGCGCAGCGGCAAACATTGACAAAGGTGGGAAGTGCCTCGGTTTGAATTTCCGCTCGCGACCCAAATCGGACCTCACGGATCGGCGCAGTGCGTCGGGCGAGTCGAGCAATTAAGCAGGAACGTACGTCAACTTAATCACGTCCTCGCCCATTAGATCGCTGGCCACCAGGTGGAGCGGCGGCCGGGGGCCGGCGAAGACTGGCTTGCCGCGACCAAGCACGACGGGGTGGAGGTATAGTCGATACTCATCGATAAGACCAAGGT
>JBOGLB010000051.1:0-1695 GCA_050745965.1 Terriglobales bacterium
GTTCTGACGGGAGAAGTTTTATGACTGGCGATATCGTTTATTCAGTCCTGATGCGTTGCACCTGGTTTTTTCTTGGCGGTTGGACGCTCATGTTGCTTCTGGCGTCGGCTGCTGTATTCCGCGAAGAACTGTCGAAGGCCTGGCTACCTGAACAATAAAAGGGCAGCAAACAACTGCGCTTACGGAGGCAGATTCTGAGCAGTACCCCATGCGCAAGGGGAGTCAAGATCGAATGTGATCCGAGATTGGCCTCTACCATGGTGAAGCGGGGAGACTCGAGCCCAACAGTTGATCGTCAACCGACAAAATTAATCAGCGTTCCAATTCCTTCGATCGAAATGCGGATTTCATCACCTTGATTCAGGGTGAACGATTCGGGCGGCACAATGCCCGTCCCGGTGAGCAGGAAACATCCATTAGGAAAAACGTTGTCCCTGTAAAGATAATGGACCAATGTGGCCGGATCGCGCTTCAGGCTACCGAGAGTGGTAGAACCCGTGAACGCCGTCTGCCCGGCGCGCAAAATCTCCAGCCCAATCTCCGTGGATGATGGCAACGGTTCTGATGTAACGAGAATGCCAGGGCCCAGCGAGCAACTCCTGCTGTAGACCTTCGCCTGCGGCAAATACAAAGGATTCTCGCCTTCGATATCGCGAGAACTCATGTCGTTGCCAATGGTGTAGCCGAGAATCTTTCCCCGAGGGCTTATCAGGAGCGTGAGTTCAGGCTCCGGCACTGACCACGTAGAGTCCCTTCGGATGGCAACTTTTCCATAATGGCCGACGACGCGATTGGCAGTGGCTTTGAAGAAGAGTTCGGGCCGTTCGGCGGTATATACACGATCATAGAAGTCCCCTCCGCCTGCGGATTTCGATTCATCCATGCGGGCGTCTCGACTCCGGAAGTAAGTAACCCCTGCCGCCCAGACTTCCTGACTGCCGATCGGAGCTCGCAAGTTCCGGGCATCTGCGACCGGGCCACTATCCAACTCACTTCCCACTCTAGTGGACCGCTTCAGATGCTCTTCCAGATCGTCACGCGTGATCAACGTGTCCCAATCAGCATCTCCAACCGGGTAGAACGCTTTCTCGTGCTCAATGAAACACCCAGTCGTTGTGCGATAGAGCTTCATCAATTTAGCTTTTACGAATTGTATTATGGACTTTGGCTGAAGAGGTTTTCGGAAAAGTTCTACGACGGGAAATTGCAAAATGGAATCCTGGGAGGTTATTTGCTATGTAGCCGGTACATTCTGTAATCCGTGTCTCCGGATTGGAACGAAATGATATGGTGAGCGCGGTGGGACTCGAACCCACGACCCATGCCTTAAAAGGGCATTGCTCTACCAACTGAGCTACGCGCCCACATTGCAAACAAAGCTACTTGAGTCGGTTGCATCAGATGCTTGGGAACTAATGGGAACAATCATCTGAATAACCTTGCGCTGTGCTGCTCGTTTCACTGGCATGAGTCCCTGAGTGTAGGTGTCCAGCGTAACTTTGCTGTCCGCGTGCCTCAGTGACTCTTGGATCGTCTTCACGTTTTCGTTGTTCCCGCCTAAGAGGGTTGCAAACGAGTGCCTGAATACGTGCCAACGAACGTGCTTGCGGATTCCCGCCCGAAGTGCAGCCGGGCGGATGTGCTTCGACATTGCGCTTGACGGCCACAGTGGTTGGTCACCGTGCTTGTCAGCGG
>JBOGLB010000052.1:0-3281 GCA_050745965.1 Terriglobales bacterium
CTCTACCTTTATTTCCAAATAGTTAGACCGGTCCCATTCCACGTCAGGCGAAAGTGGTCACGCTTCCGGTTACCACCGATTAGGAAAAGACTTTCCGTTTTGTACGGTTCAGATGTAGGGTTAAAAAGTGCTCCAAAGGCGGGGCATCTGTCGCATCTGTGCTAAATGCCACAAAACATTGCACGAAAACTTCCGCAAGGGAATGAGGCCAGACCGAACCAACTGGCAGCTCTCTTGCAACGGAGGAATTAACAACCCTTTTCCGCAAGCCTCCCCCCGCAGCTTTGCAAGATTCTCATGACGAAGAGTGACTTCGACTCAAAAACCGGGACGGCCGAACCTGTGAAACCTCTCAAACCAGGGGCCGAACTATTCGTTCAAGCCGTAAGCCCCAGCATGCGCGCCGTTGAAATGGTTATCCATGAACTCGCGCACAGTGACGTCCCCGTACTGCTGCTTGGTGAGGCTGGCGTCGGCAAGCGCACGATTGCCCGCAGAATTCACGAAAACTCAGGCGAAGGCACCGGCCAGTTTCGAGTGTTTAACTGTGCGGATTTGACCGGCGAACTTCTTCAAGAACTGGATTCTCAAAGCAATTCCAACCTAGGTACCGTCTTTCTAGAGGAAATCGCCGATCTTCATGCACCCTTCCAAACCCGTCTATTAGAAGTTCTATCCGGTTTCGGGAAAGGTGGCGCGACCATGCCACGATTGATCTGCGGTAGCTCCCGCGATCTGGGAACCGAAGTCCGCGAAGGGCGCGTTCGCGAGGACCTTTATTACCGTATCAGCGGCGTTTGTCTTCGCTTGCCTCCTCTGCGTCAGCGGAAGGAAGATATCCCGGCATTAACCAACTTATTTCTTGCGAAGTATGCGACGGATTTCAGTTGCCCAATACCAACCGTCAGCGTGCAGACTCAGTGCCTGTTTAACGAGTATGCGTGGCCTGGAAACATCCCCGAACTGGCCGACGCTGTCAAAGCTCTGGTCGCGCTGGGAAACGAATCGCTGGCAATGCGAGGCTTACGAGCGATGCTAACAAAGTCCGATCACGCGATCGAAGGTCCCACAGTTTCATTGAAGAGCGTCGCACGGGCAGCCTCGAGGGAAGCGGAAAGAGAGCTGATCCTGAAGGCGTTAACACGAACCCGCTGGAACCGCCGCCGCGCCGCCGAAGAGCTACAGATCAGCTACAAGGCCCTGTTGTATAAGCTGAAACAAATTGGTTATAGCGAATACGAAGCTTCATAAGTGGAGAACGAATGAAAGCGAAATCTGCAATTACAACAACATTGCTCCTCGGTTCTATGGCAATCGCAACCTGGGCGCAGAGCGCCGCGAAAAATGCGAGCAACAAAGATGCGAGCAATCAGGACAAGAATAACCCCGCGGCCGCCGCGGTGACCACCAGCGCCCCGCCGGAGGGTTCGTTATCCACCTCTCCAGGCTACGTGATCGGACCCGAGGATACAGTCCACGTTTCGGTATGGAAAGAGGCAGATCTGACCACCACGCTGCCTGTCCGTCCCGATGGCATGATTTCGTTGCCTCTCTTAAATGACGTTCAAGCTGCCGGCCTGACTCCAATGGAACTCGCGGCCTCAATCACAACCAAGTTGAAGAAGTATCTGGAGGACCCTCGTGTGACCGTCGTCGTGACCGCCATCAACAGCAAAAGAGTCTATGTGACGGGGGAAGTGCTGCACAGCGGATCGGTCACCCTTATGCCCGACATGACTGTGTTGCAAGCGCTGGCCAGCGCAGGTTTCACCCAATTCGCCAACACTAAAAAGATTTATGTCCTCCGAACCGAAAATGGCAAGCAACAAAAGTTTCCGGTGAACTATAAGAACCTTCTTCGCGGCGACGCAGCCGGCAACATTCTTTTGCAGGCAGGAGATACAATTGTCGTACCTTAAAAGATTTACTCAAAAATCGTGCGTCTTGGGTCTCGTCCTGGTCGCTCTCGTTCCGCTGGCCGCGTGGGCGCAAGGCGATAACACCGCTCAGCAGAACCCTGGCGGCGGCGATCAGTCTGCAAGCGGAAGCCCTCAGCAAGATCAGACGGCGCCTGCTCCGGCTTTCGGTTCGGCGGTTACGATTCCTTCCGTCAGCGAGAATCCCCCAATTTCCGGTTTGGATCAGCCCTCGCTCGAGCCTGGCACGATCACTCGAAGCTTCCTCGCGCCGGGCGCCATTCTCAGCCAATCGGCAGGCTCGAATGTCGCAGGCGCTTTCGGTTCCGGTGAGAACTCCTCCGGGACCGGCGGTATTACCCGTGCCATGGGAAGTTTGACGCTTCAGCGAATTTGGAGTCGTTACGAAACCGATTTGCAATACGTCGGCGGAGGCATTTTCTATGAGGGCGTGAGTCACAGCGCCGGCCAGACTCACGAAGCTGAATTTGCGCAACGCGCAATATGGCGTACCGGTCAATTGGCATTTCGAGACAGTTTGAGTTATTTGCCCGAAGGGAATTTTGGTGGAGGATCATACGGAGGAGTCTCCGCGCTGCAATCCGGTCTTGCGGGTATCGGAGCCGGCCCCAGCGGCATGTCATACGGAATCGGAGACGCTTTGGTCGGTACTCTCAGTGCCGGGCAATTTGGCTCTGCCGGAGAGGCGCCCCGCCTTACCAATAGTGCTGTCGTTGACTTAGTTCAGTCCTTGAGCCCGCGATCTACTTTTACTTTGGCCGGCAGCTACGGATTTGTGCATTTCACCAACAACCCGTTTGGGCTGATTGACAGCGGCCAGACTACCGCTCAATCTGCCTTTAACCGGCAAATCAATCGCACCGACCAGATTGCCGTCTCTTACGGATTCCAGAATTTTCGCTTCCCTCAAGTTTCTGGTTCTACTGTCACTACAAATACCGTTCACCTCGTTTACGGCCACAGGGTCACAGGACGGCTGGACTTAATTGCCGCGGCCGGCCCACAATTCACCCATATTCAAAGCCCCTTATTCGGTTCGAATACCACAATCTCTGCCAGCGGAAATTTGAAATTGCGTTATCGTTTCCCACGGACCTCAATGCAGATGGAGTATCGGCATTACAATACCAATGGTTCAGGCTATTTTCTCGGCGCGAGCACTGATGTGGGAACGCTTTCGGTTTTTCGTCCCCTTGGACGGGTATGGGAAGTCAACAGTGACATCGGAATCGCAAATAATAAGCGCCTTGAACCTTCCTCCCCTGTGGTTTCGGCGACCTCCGACCGAAGTATCTACGCGGGAGCAGCGGTCCACCGCCATGTGGGGCGCAGGTATCGGATGTT
>JBOGLB010000053.1:0-3437 GCA_050745965.1 Terriglobales bacterium
GTACATTGCTAACCCGCCATTAACTCGTCTACTCGGAACCGCCCTCCGGCGCAATGTCCTCAGGACGACCATACTCCTCGTGAGTATGCGCCGGCCGTTCGGGGTGATTCGCGGCATCCTCCACGCCGTCAACGATTCCGGCCTCCAAAGCCTGGTCTTCTTCGGTTAACTCGTCAACACTGAGGTCGCTCGCGTCCTCGGTATCAGAAAGTCCTTGCGTGTCGCCAGATTGTCCCGCACTCGCTGAGCCTACCTGGCCGGGGTTCTTTCCAATTTCATCAAGTCGGGCTTCGTTATTTCGCCTCGCCATAAAATCCTCCAACTTTAGAAGTTATGCCGGAGATTGGATGCGGATTTTCGGACTTACGGCTTTCAACTTGAGGATGAATAAGACCGATTATCGCCAAACCCAGCCTTCCGAGCAAGACGAGTCAACCTGTTCTAGGTCTCTTGCAACTCCTCCAACAGATCAGCCTTCAATTGCCTCTGGTGCTCGGAGGAAAGTCTTTTCCTTCCGGAAGTTAAGTAGAAGACGTCAATCGCCATCTGGCCTTCCGTATCAATCAGGGCAATTTCTATGTTGCAATTGTGGTAAGAAAAGCGGGAGCTGATTTTGTACAACAATCCCAGACGATCCTGCGCAATTACCTGTACGAGTGTATTGTCCGCCGAACTCTGATCGTCAAACTCGATCCTGGTATCTACTTTTATTTTCGCGGCGTTCTTTTCGGAACGCAGGCGGTCTCTCAATAGCTTGTCCAGATCCACTTCGCCTGATACCACGTCGCTGACGCTTCGCTGAAATCGCTCCCACTCCAGCATGTTCAACTCCAAGGTCCGAAAGCGATCAGTGAAGAAAAAAGTATCCACCACGATTCCCGCCTTATTCGAGAAAGCGTCGGCTTTCACAATATTCATTCCCCAGGCGGCCAACGTTCCTGCGATGGTTGCAAATAAGAAAGGACGATCTGTCGCCACCAAAGTCAATTCATACCAATGGCGTCCTCGTTTAAGATCGAGCTTAACCTGTTGCTGCACCAACTGTTCCGACATCTCAAAGTGGTGCAAGATTTCTTCCGCGGGATACGTTCGCAAATACCGTTTGGGGAGTCCTTCAAGAAATGCCTTTATGCTCTTACCGGCCACCGGAGCCAGGCTCTGCAATCGCGCGAGACTCTCATCATCCGAATCGGGGTTAAGGCGCTGGTCAGCATGGCGGTTCAAAAAGTTGGAAGCGGCCATGTAAAGCTGCCAAACATTCTCTGCCTTCCAGGGCGTTAGCGCTTCAGGGTTCACCGCCTTGATGTCGGCATAGGTGAGTAGGCATAGCATCTTTAAGCGTTCTGGAGTGCCAACCTTTTCTGCAAACACTCGAATGGTCTCTGGATCAAAAATGTCGCGCCGCAAAGTGGCGGACATATCCAGATGGCTGCCGATGAGAAATAAAACAGTCTCGCGGTCTTGCGGTTCGAAGTCGAGCCTGTTCATGCAGTCGCGGGCTATCTCCATACTCGCTTCAACATGGCTCGTTCCGGGCACGCCCTTGCCAACATCATGCAGCAGCAAACTAAGGTAAAGCAGTTCGGGACGTTCAAGTTCTTGCAGAATCCGGCCGTAACGCTGATCCCACTCGGATTGCGATTGGCTGGCCTGGTGCAAGCTCTCGATTGCAAGGAATGAGTGCTCATCAACCGTAAACCGGTGGTAAAAATCCCGTACCACCAGCGACTCCGTCAGTTTCAGTTCCGGCAACAATAATGTCAGCAGATGCAGCGAATGCATGGCGCGAAGCGCGTCCGCCGCGAATGGCTCGATAAGAATAACCTGTAAATATCTCCAGAGTTCCGCGCCCTGGGGCGGAGTCGCCGCCATTGACGGCAGGACTTGTTCGATTCGGTATTCCGTAGTGGTGCTCAGTCTCAGGCCATGATGGGCCATGAAGTCAAACATGCGCAACAGAAGTTCCGGATCCTGGACGGCGGATGGCTGTTGCAGATAAATCAAGCCGTCGACCACGGAGAAATCCGCGTTCGAAACCCGCGAGCGCCAGCTCTGGAAATGTTTATAAAGCGACGATCGCGCCGCGGGAATTTCCTCGAGCAACTGCATTGAGGCGCGATGCAGCGCCCGTGCATGACGAAAATAAATCCGCATCCAGTCCGCGGCGCCCATTTCCTGGTCATCCGGGACACCGATTTTGCGGGCCGCGGCTTCGTCCTGCGCTTCCCACAACAACAAGTTGTCATCGCGCCCCTGCCGGAAATGAAGGAAGCAACGCACCGCAATGAGAAATTCGAGCGCCGGGTCAAATTGCTTGCGCGCCGAAACGGAAAATAAAGTCTTCGGGTCTGGCCAGTCGCGCAACTTGTCCATCGAGGAGATCAAAGCCAGCCAGGATGCCACGTTATAATCGCGCAAACCACCAGGTGTCTCCTTGACGTTAGGTTCCAGGTGAAACACTGTGCTGCCATACTTGGCATGGCGCGAGCGAGTGATTTCCGCCAGGCGCTGGACGATGGGTTGCATCTCGCGCATGACTAGCTTGGGAATAAGTTTGTCATGCAGTCGCTCGAATAGTTCCCTGTCGCCCGCGAGATAGCGCGAGTCCAGCAGCGAAATCGTAAACTCGACATTTTCTGGATCGAAGTGGTCGCACTCCGCCAAAGTCCGGGTAGCGGGACTCAGTTTCATTCGCAGGTCCCACAATTCCTGCGAGAATTGGCGGATGCTGGACCGGTATTTTTCTTCCGTAGTCCGATCGGCGTGGAGAAAAAGGATGTCCACGTCAGAGTGAGGGCAGAGCCACTTGCGGCCAAAACCGCCGATAGCCAGAAGCGCAAAGTTTTCGGGCCCGGCTTCGTCGGGGGAGACTATCTCTTTCCAAAGTCGAAGCACTATCGTCTCTACGACGGCTGTGCGCTGGGCGATCGCTGCGCGACCGTCTCCGCTGGCTGTGAACTCCTGCCGTATGCGAGTGGACTCTTCGGTATAGAGATCCCGAAGTTCGCTGCTCAGGGACGATCCGGCGCTCATGGCCCATGCTCCGGCCTGGTTGTGCTGCGAATGGAAATCCTGACCCTCAAAGCTTTCAATACCACAGTCTTGCCCAAAGCCGCGAGCATAACCAATAGTCAATCTATTCGCACGCGGCAGGGTGCGGAAATTGAAACTATTTATAGGACGTATCAGGAATTGTTATCCCGAAATGCCCAGATTAGCGCCTAAAACCTGTACGGCTACAGGAGCGACATTGATATTGCTGATGGCGAACCAAAATCACGGTTTGGCCGCCCAGAGTTGGACAACCCACAAAAATAAGATGACTGCGTAGGCGTTGATTAGAATCGTGCGTATCCAATGCGTCTTCAGGATTTTAATAAGATACGGACTCTTTGGACCCAGAGGATCAGTACTCAGCTTCGCTTGCCACCTACCCC
>JBOGLB010000054.1:0-7031 GCA_050745965.1 Terriglobales bacterium
TCGAGCGGTTACAAGTGAAATTGTCCGGCTTCATGCCGGAATCCCGCTACGTGGTTACATGCAATGGCCGCAGAGTGCGACTCCATCCCATCGGCGAAACTGGAGAGGCTGTCGCGGGGATACGTTACCGCGCCCGGCGGCTGTCGGACACATTACATCCGACAATCCCCGTGCACGCGCCGCTGGTATTCGACATTGTTGACCGGTGGAAAAAGCATTCGATTGGCCGCTGCACTTATCACGTAACATCCCCCGATGGTCGTCCTTACACAACCCGTCCGTCGAACGCAACGGAAGCCGAACAGCGCCGCTCGGAACGTTTCCAAGAGTCCCGTCCTGAGAGTTTTCAAGAATCCAACGAAACACTCGATTCTATGATGCCGCCGGAGGACAGCGCCAACCCGATCTTCCCGATGACTCTAGATCTGCGGTTGCCGGCAGACCGGCACGAGATGACTATAGAAAATCCGGAGTTGATCCCATGACTTTGGATCTACATCGGCACCTATCGAACTACACAGACGCTTACGACGAATTGTCAGCCGATGGCGTAACTCCTCGACCGCACTGGGTTCACCTGATGGAGTCGCTGCGCGCGACCGGCCCCGAAGAGTTGGGACGACGCTGGAACCGCGCGGAGCGGCGCATTCGAGAGAACGGAATTACCTACAACGTTTACAGTGACGCGCTCGGCGCAAGCCGGGATTGGAAAATTGACATTGTTCCCCTGCTGATTCCCGCGGACGAGTGGCGATTTATCGAGGCTGGCATAATCCAGCGCGCCCAGTTGTTGAGTTTACTGCTCGAGGATTTTTACGGAGCGCAGCGCCTGTTGACGCAGGGCCATTTTCCTGCGGCGCTTCTCTACGGCAACCCAGCCTTCCTTCGACCACTGGTGGGCGTGAGTGTTCCCCCTCAAAGCTATCTGCATATGCTGGCCGTTGATCTTGCGCGTTCGCCCGACGGCCAATGGTGGGTGCTGGCCGATCGCGCACAAGCGCCTTCGGGCAGCGGCTATGCGTTGGAGAACCGTACGATTGTCTCCGATGTTCTACCCGACCTGTTTCGCACCTCGAATGTATTGCGGCTGGCTCCCTTCTTCCGTGCGCAAAGAGAAGCACTCACCAAACTCACGGAGCGGGACAATCCGCGGATCGTATTGCTTACTCCGGGACCATACAACGAGACTTACTTCGAACACTCGTACATCGCGCGATATCTGGGATTCACGCTGGTCCAGGGAGCGGACCTGACGGTGCGCAACCGGCAGGTCTATCTGAAGACAGTTGATGGACTTGAGAGAGTTGACGTGATTTTGCGCCGCGTGGATGACAGTTTTTGCGATCCTCTCGAACTGCGTGGCGACTCACTCTTGGGCGTGCCCGGTCTCGTTGATGCTGTGGTCGCGGGAAAGGTGAAGGTTGCCAATGCACTGGGAAGCGGTCTGATTGAGACTGCCGCGATCATGCCCTTTCTTTCCGGGCTCTCCACTCACCTGCTTGGTGCGAAACTCAAACTTCCATCGGTCGCAACATGGTGGTGTGGGCAGGACTACGCGCTTGACTGGGTGCTCAACCATCTTGATTCCGTCGTCGTGAAGCCGGCGTTTCCGTCACGGGGCATGGAACCCGTCTTCGGCGCCGAACTGCCGCAATTGGAAAAAAGCAAGTTCGCCGAGCAATTGCGCGCCCGGCCGCAAGAGTATGTGGCGCAAGAACAGGTCGCTTTATCCACCGCGCCGGTATGGGATCAGGGGTGCCTCAACTCGCGCAGCGTGGTCCTGCGCACCTATGTGCTTAACACCGGGAGCGGGTGGATCGCTATTCCAGGCGGATTAGTAAGAGTTGCCGAAGCGGAAGGGTCGGTGGTCTCGATGCAGCGTGGCGGCCACAGCAAGGATGCGTGGGTGCTGTGGGACGGTCCCGTAGATACGTTCAGCATGCTGCGTCCTCGCAACGAACCCGTGGAGTTGCGCCGTGTCTCGCGGGTTGTGCCCAGCAGTGTGGCCGACAACGTTTTCTGGTTGGGCCGCTATGCCGAGCGGGCCCAAAACCTGGCTCGGATCTTGCGCGCAATGATTCCTCGCATACGCCGTGCCGAGGAACCGGAACTCGCGTGCCTGCTCCGCCTGCATGGATGCCTGGAGTCACGGTACAGCAAGTTGCCAAAGCCCAAACATAGGCGTCCGACTAACGTTGAACTTGAACAGGAAATGACCTCGATGCTGACGGATGCCAAGCGGCCGGACAGCCTGGCTCACACTCTCGCCGAGGTATATCGAATCGGCGACAATGTTCGCGAGCGTTTGTCGGCCGACATGATGTTCCTCATCGGCCAGCTTCGCGACTTCATTCAGCTTGGTCCCGAAACACAGTTTCTTGAGTATCCTGCAATCCTGACCGATTGCCTGGAGCTTCTTTCCGCATTTTCCGGTATGGAGCGCGAAAACATCAACCGCGGATTGGGTTGGTTGTTCATGACAATCGGCCGGCGTCTCGAACGCGCCATCTATCTGACCAGACAACTGCGCGAAATCACCACGCCTCTCGCTGAGCAGGACTGGTCGCTTTTGGAATGTCTGCTCGAGGTTGCAGACAGCTCAATGACTTATCGCGCCCGCTACTACACAACCTTGCAGCCGCTCGCTGTTCTGGATGTGCTGATGGCCGATGAGACCAATCCCCGCTCTCTCGACTTTCAGTTGAGTCACCTCGCCGATCTCTATCAAAAACTTCCGCGGCATGTGCGGGTTGATTTGCACGCGATGCGCGATGCGCTCGCATTGTTGCGAAGCTTCAATTTGCGGGAGTTAAAATATCCGCTGCCAGGTGCCGCGACAGCCAGTAACGGTTCCGACGGCTTGTCCCGGCTTGAGCGCTTTCTCGAGGAATTGGAACGACTGCTGCCTTCCTGGTCCAATAACTTATCAAGCAGGTACTTCAGCCACGCCCGCACCTTGCCGATCAGCATAGGCCAATGATCTATAGAATTGTTCACCGGACAACGTACAAGTACAAATATCCGGTCTCGGTTGGAAACCACGTGGCCTGCCTCAAACCACGTTCTTTGCCTCATCACCAGTCGGCGCGAAGCGAACTGCGTATCCAACCACGCCCAGCAACGCGTACCGAGCGGGTGGATTTTTTCGGAAACCGACTGTGCTTTTTCACGGTTCAGGAGCCGCACCGTGAATTGGTGGTAGAAGCGCGGAGCGAAGTAACAATGGAACGAAACGGAACGCCCCGTTTGCCGCAGACGCTTCCCTGGGAGGAAGTTGCCAAATCTCTTCCCGATGACGACAGTCCAGCCGGACTTGAAGCTTATCAGTTTGGATTTGAATCGCCGCGCATTCGGGTAAGCCCAGAGTTTGCCGCCTACGCGCGAGAGTCGTTTACGCCCGGGCGGCCAATGCCTGAGGCGCTACTGGATCTGACTGCCCGTATCCACAGGGACTTTCGTTTCGATTCGAAAGCGACGAATGTGCGTACGCCCACCGAAGAAGTCTTTCGCAAACGGCGGGGCGTATGCCAGGATTTCGCACATTTGCAAATCGCCTGCCTCCGTTCGCTGAACTTGGCGGCCCGGTACGTAAGCGGATATCTTCGAACCTACCCACCCCCCGGGAAACCGAGGCTCATTGGCGCCGATGTATCCCACGCCTGGGTATCTGCTTACTGCCCAGGGATGGGCTGGCTTGATCTTGATCCTACTAACAACGTTGTCCCTTCGGACGGCCACGTAACCCTGGCGTGGGGACGTGACTACAGCGACGTAAGTCCTCTGCGCGGCTTAATTCTCGGCGGGGGATCTCACACGCTTAAAGTTGCGGTTGATATGGAGCCGATTGATTCTTAGATTTGCGGCTGAGTTTTTTCTACTGGCTCGTCGGCCGACTGCCCAATCGCCGATTTCTCAGCAATCACTTCGTCGCTCACCACCGTAAAGTTCGTCAACCGCGCACTTCCAAAGGAGGTTGTTATAGCAACGTCGGCGGCATCGCGTCCCGTGGCTATTAGCACGCGCCCGATACGCGGCGTGTTATTACGGGCATCGAATGTCCACCACTCACCGTCCAGATAAACCTCAAACCATGCACTGAAGTCCATGGGTAGAACCAAAGGAACTCCGATGTCCCCCATGTAGCCTGTCGCATAACGAGCGGGGATGTTCAGGCAACGGCAAAACGTGATTGCCAGATGCTGAAAATCGCGGCACACCCCCTTGCGATCCGCATAAACATCCAAGGCCGTCTTTGTCGAGCACGCGAAGGGATACCCGAATGTGACATTCGCATGCACCCAATCACATATCGCCTGGACACGCGGCCATCCCGCGGGCATGCCGCCAAACAGGTTGCCGGCAACATCTAAGAGACGGTCAACTTCGCAATATCTTGAGGCGAGCAGATAGCGGAGCACGTCGGGCGGCAAATCTTCCACCGCCATTTGGCGCGCTTGAGGGTTAACACGATCAGGTTCGCCTGAGTCCTCGATCAGGGTGGAATTGTAGAGCTGAAGCTTTCCAACCGGAGCCACGAAGCGGGAACAGATATTTCAAAACGAATCCTCGTATTTAGTGACAGGCACGTTCGGCGTTAGCTGCGGTTCATCAGGCTCCCGCAGATCCATGCGCCGTGACGGATGAACATGGAACAGCGCGATAATCGGAACCGGCGCGGGGATCTCGAATTGAATGTCAAATCCTAAGCGGATCAGCATAATGGATACCCGGCGAAGCAGGAAAAACGAATAGGAAGCCGGAGTGACAGCAAAAACAAGAACGCATATTATGCCATTGTTTCAAGCGGCGCTTGGCTTCCCCGCCAGCCTTCTCCTCAATCGCGGCAGAACTTGCTTTCCATAGAATTCGATCACGCGCTTCTGATCCGGCTGCCCGGAATGGATGTGAACTTCGGTCGCGCCGCTGTCGAACAGTTCTGAGATCACTTTTACATGCACGTCAGGGTCTGTGCTGACCGGCCATCCCTCGGTGACTTTTTCCAAAGGAACCTCGGCGTTCGCTCTACGCTCGATCTCCTGAGGATCGCGAATGTTGAAATAAGGCTTCCATGCCTTGGGACCGAAACGCCAGAGTCTTGCCGCCACTTCCGCATCTTTCTGATCCCCTACCACGGCATATTGCTCGATGAAGACCGGCATCTTGGCAGGATCCTTCCCGGAATTCTTTGCGCCAGCTTCGAATTCAGCTTTGTGCTCTTTCCATGTCTTGGGATCGGTGATCAGGCCATCGGCATACTGCCCAACGCGACGCATCGCCTTGGGTCCATTTCCTGCCATCAGGAGCGGAATGTGCTTTGCGGGAGGATCGTAGAGTCGCGCATTCACTTTGTAATATTTCCCGTTGTGTTCAACCTGCTGTCCTTTCCACATTTCACGAATGATGTCAGTAGCTTCAACCAAACGCTCGGACCGTTCCGGCCACTTCGGCCAGGTCGCGGTTGCGGCCTCTTCATTCAAGGCTTCTCCGGAACCCAAACCAAGAAATATGCGGCCGGGAGTCAGCAAGCTCAATGATGCAAATGCCTCAGCGACGACAGCGGGATTGTAGCGAAAGGAGGGACAGGTGACAGTGGTGCCCATCCATATTCGCCTGGTGCGCTGGCCGATGGCCGACATGGTGACCCAAGCCAGGCCTGCGTGAGCTTCGTTGGCTTGCCATGGCTGGAAGTGATCGCTGCATGCAAGCACATCGAAGCCTGCCTGTTCACAGGCCACGCCGAGGTCCACAAGCTCAGGTACGGTAAATTGCTCATGAGCAAGCTGGAAGCCAACCATTCTTTCATGGAACGATGCCATAGGATTATTTGAGGCTGAATCTTTGGCGGATTCGCTTTGCAGGCCACTTGAAAAAACAGATGCGCCGAGCATCGACATTACGACACCTCCCGCGGATTTCAAGATGGTTCGCCGGTCTAACCCATAAGATTCAGCTGGTCTTTCAGATTGAGGCATTCTTTTCCTCATAAAAATATGAAGAAGCTTCGATGCGAAATCGGGCTTTGGGTTGTGCTTTTCAAATTTTCGCGAGGAAAGAAAGCCGAAATGGAATGGGGAAGATAAAGACCGGGCAGGCTCCATTACTTAAAAATTTCTGCGCACCCTTCTTGACAAAATGAGTTTGTCGGAGCAATATCTTTAGGCGAATAAAAAGCGAATATGACTTTTCTTCGGAACGGTTTTTTTATGCCTTCATCCTCTACGTACGTGCAGTTTGGGCTGAATCACAGTTCAACTATTACTTCTAAAAAGCTCCCGCAACTGGCGCGGCTATTAGGTTTACCGAAACTTACTTGGATCGTCCCCGCATCCAGGCTTAACACACGTCTTAAGCCGGAGATGGTTTCCAGTGGAATTGATGAATTGGATTTGCTTACAGGCGGAATTCCTCGGGGATGCCTTACGGAAGTTTGCGGGCCGCCAACCTCCGGCCGTACCAGCTTGCTGTTGGCGCTATTGGCTGCGGCTACACAACGAAACGAAGTATGCGCTCTGGTGGATGTGAGCGATGCGCTGGATCCAGTTTCGGCCAAATCCGCAGGGGTTAATTTTGAAAAGTTATTGTGGGTGCGCTGTGGAAACTCTTCCACGAAGAAATCTTTTTCTGCCAGGAATAAATATGCGGATCAAAAAGAATGGTTCGGGCGTCGAGTGGAAGGTCCGGTTGAGCAAGCAATACGGGTCACGGATTTGCTTTTGCAAAGTGACGGCTTCGGACTGGTAATTATTGATCTAGGGGATGTTCCAGTAAACCTTGCCCGCCGGATTCCGCTCACTTCATGGTTCCGTTTTCAGCGCGCAGTGGAGAATACTCCCACGGTTCTGTTTTTGATCGCATCGGTTTCCTGCGCACAGACCTGCGCATCTTTGCATCTGAGATTAAAAGCATCAGGAAAGAAGCTTTCAGCTATCGGCTCTCAGCTTTCAGATGAAAAGAAGGAAATTCCTTCTCATTCCCAGACATTCGCGGGGCTTCATGTGGAAGGCGAGCTGATGCGTTCGCGCATGGAGCGC
>JBOGLB010000055.1:0-3968 GCA_050745965.1 Terriglobales bacterium
TAATCAATGAGGGCGACGCCTCCGCTCATGGACTCCACAATGAATTTCTGTTCAGGGCTCGAAAGATGTTCAAATTTGATGCCGGTAGAAGCAGTGATATCAACAAGCTGTGGCAATTCGGCGGGCGGCTGCGGAGTCGGTTCTTGCGGGGTCGACGGATCTGTGGGCGGAGCGGTCGTTTTGCTTTTGGGTGGTGCAATTTGTGGCTGAAAGCTTTGGACGGTCTGGGAGAAGGTGGCAAGGCTAGAAATAATTATCACCAGCAAAGCACAAATAATTATTTTCGTCGCTGGAAAGGGTCGCAATCGGGTGAAACGCTCAGATGAGAACCGGCTCATCATTCAGCGGCCTTTGTAGCGGGTTTGTACCGCGTATAAAGAACTCCTCGCTGTGATGAATAAAGTTTTGCCGTCGCTGCCGCCGAATAGCAATTGCGTCGGCCTCTCTGGAAGATTAATCGTGTCTATCAACTGGCCAGCCGGGTTGTACACGTAAACCTCTCCCGCGGCGATGTAGACATTCCCCTTTTCGTCCACCGTAATTCCTTCTCCACCCTTGTAAGCAAAGAGCCTAAGGTTTGAAATCGAACCGTCGTTCTCTATGGTGGCCGCGTATGTCTTATCCTGGGACTCGTCCGAAACGTAGAAAGGCTGACCGGGAATCGCCGGTGCCATTCCAAAACCCCGCAACTCGTCATTCAGCTTAGTTCCGTAATAGAGATGTCCAGTCACAAAGTTCTCGGTCGCAGGGATAAATGTGGTGCCATCCGGAGATAAGAATTGGTACGGTTTCTTCGCGGGCGCGACTTCAGAGAAGTCGTTTTCGTTTCTCCAGTAAGCGGCTGGTAGGACCGGCGTCAGTCCCGGACGCGGAATGGCCGGTTCGGCTTTCAGCAGAGTAATGTTGTCGCTCTTTGAGTTCGGCTTGAAAGTGTATATCGTGCCCTTTCCGGAATAGGAAATCACCATCAAATCCCCTGCTTTGTCGAAGGCCAGTTGAACGGGATCCAACGGATTATCGCGAATTATCGAAAGCTGCTGAGTGGCAGCAGACCAGCGATAGATGGTTTGCCATTTTGCGTCCACGAAGTAAAGATCGCCGAAGCTGTCAACTGCTCCACCCGAAATATTGAAAAAGCCGCCCACAAGTCTTTCTACCTTCGCGCCTTCAGCTAGAACCGGAGACGGCTTCTTCGGACGAGCGCCGGGCGGGCTACCGGAAGCGTCCAGCCAAGCAAATTCTCGCTGCCGCAGCTCTACGTTGTGAGTCTGGTCGTAAATCGCATTGTCGAAGGAAACTTTGCTGTCGCTGTAGCAATGAACGTTGCGAAACTTTATGTCTTTCGAGTTTATGAGCTTGATTGCGTAGGGAAACGGCTGATAGCTGCTTACGACACGATACATGTGCAGGTTCGCGACGGTAATGTTGCTCGAATCCTGAATCTCGAGGGGCAGAGCAAAGCCACCTTCACCTCGTTCCTCTTCAGTCTGCAGCGCGTAAATCTGCCAGTTCGACGCATTGCGCAGTACCGCCTCGTTCCGGACATGGTGCTCACTCGAAAGTTCGTAAATTCGTCCGCTCGTCGAGGTGTTCGAGATGTACAAACCGGCTTGCGCGAAGGTGCTGGGCGTCCAGATGTCCATAAAAGTTCCGCCGCCGCCATCGGTGATCCACAGGCTTGGATACTGACCGTCCCAGCGGCGGTTTATATCGGAATCTGCGGTGTGATTGTTGTTATAGATTTTCTGCCAAACTTTGGAATTCTCTTCAGCGCTCGCTCCCGGATCGACGGTACCGTGGCCGCCCAGGAAGCGGACATCGTTCATCAGCGAATGCTCGCCAGCCATCCACTTGGCGGCTACGGCTCGCGGATTAATGCCGTTGGTATAAAGCCCGATGCCAGTCACAATATTCGTTCCGCCGCGTGGAGTCTCTAGAAGCGGCTTGGGACTGCCGACGCCCTGAAAGGCGGGAGTCGAGTCAGCGATAAGAATTCGTGTGACGCTCGGATGTAGGCCGATAAGAACGGTGTCCGGTTTTAGCGAAACGGTGTCGGTGACTCGATATTGACCGGAGGGTAGATAAATTGTGCGATGCTCTGCGATTGCTTTCTTCAGCGCGTCGGTATCGTCGGTCACGCCGTCGCCACTTGCACCAAGGCTACGAATATTTACCCACGTATCCATCGGAGGAAGGTCGGGGATGTCGGACTTAACGGGCTTTGGTAGCGCGCTCAACGAAGCGGTGTCGAAAACGTCTTGAATCGCGGCTTCTGCCCCGACGTCATCGTAGTGCAGACCGTGGGAGAACGTTTTAACTTCGTAAATCTGCTCTTTGGCGGAAACTTGTTTTCCGCTCTCGCGGTATGAGGCAAAAATCGGTACGCCGCGGCAGGCGATGTTTTCCATGTTGATCTCGGTGTGAGAGCTGTTTTCATTGCTGATAATTACGGCGGGGCCGCTGATGTTTTCCATGCGGCCATCTTTCACCCAGAGTTCATCGGAGTATTTCGGATCAATCGAAATCGCCGTTGGTACGTTCCTGAATTGCGGACGGATGAGAGTCAACCCCGCTTCGTGCTCTCTGATCGCAGCTTCCCGCTGACCTTCAAAGGTAGCGTCAATGATCGTAAACTGCCATCCGGGGGAAGGTTTTCGGGTCCAGATACCGTACTGGCCGCCATAAAAATGCACGTCTTGAGCTACGTTGCCGCCGTCGTGGATTCCCGCGAGTCCGGAGCCGATGCGAAAGTCCATGTGGGCAAGGAAACAGTGCTGGGCATAATGAGCGCGAACTCCCACGGCGCCCGGATTTCCATCCTGAATTTCAATATCAACGTTGCTCATGGCTGAGTAGAATGTGCCGGGACTCGCGTCCGGAGGGGTCGCGCCTTCGGGTGGAAATACCCGGCCCGTGGAACTCGCAGAATGGGGAACGGAACCTGGGCGAAAACCGGCAAAGAAAAACATGTAAGCGGGGCCTCGCTGAAAACCCGGCGTGTTCGGGGCCAGCATGAAAACAGGTCGCGTAACGCCGAATCCAATCAACCTGATCCCGGGCCAGATGTAGATAGTTTTGGTTAAGCGATACCGGCCCGCGGGAATGAATAGAATGCCCTGGTTGGTAGTTTCCTGAACCTTGTTGATGGCCTGTTGTAGTGCATCCGAGTCGTCCGCAATTCCGTCTCCTCGAATGGGGAAGTTGTCAGGAGTGAGGTAAACCGCCTTTGCATCCTCGATGCGCGCCGGGTAGTAAGAAGCGCCGAAAAGCGGAGCAGCCAGTACGCAAACCAGTATTAGAAAAGTGATTTTCCGCGTCATGATATTTCCATAATTTATCTCGCTCAGTTGAGGAGTGAGCTCTTCTCTTCTTCCAATTCGTGAGACGAGGGAACGATGCTGTCATTTCCGGGCGTTGTCGGTCTGATCCTGCTCCTGCTTGGCCGGCTCCAGACGCATCTCGCTATAGATATCCCTAAGTTTTTCCTTCATCTCCTTGTATTTCTGGAACTGGTCCAGTTCTCGCTTTGCGTCTGCGGTACGTCCAGTCTCGCGATAGAGCGTGCCGAGTCGAAAATGGGCAATCGCACTGGTGGGATCTAACTTCACGGCGCGGTCAAGGAGCGGCTCTGCTTGCAGTAATTGATTCTTCTGCATCAGCATTTTTGCGAGATCAATATCCGCTTCGGGATCGTTGGGCTGAAGCTGCACCGCGCGAGTGTAATGCGATAAAGCTTGTTCCTGATCGCCCTTACGGGCTGCGATGTCCCCAAGTCTACATTCGGATTTTTCATCGAATTGGTTCACCGCTAAAGCCACTTTGTATTCGCTCTCGGCCTGCTCCTTGTCGCTGGCGAGCTGCGAAGTGTTCAACATCTCAGCCAACTCGAAATGAAGGCCGGGAATATTAGGTTCTATCTTGAGGGCCTCCCGATAATTCGCAATTGCCTCCTGCGGATGTCCGTTCCG
>JBOGLB010000056.1:0-10764 GCA_050745965.1 Terriglobales bacterium
GGGGTAGGGGGTATACCCCCGAAAATCCGCCGGCGCGGGACTAGCCCCGGGGAGCAGCGCCCTAACTTGACGCCTTCCCCTGAGCCGCCCCCTACGACGGCACCGCCGCCGGCGTCCCCGGCCACCTTGGATTTAGCACGGATCGAATCGCGCCCAGCAACTCGAAGTTGTCGGCGGGCTTTTGGAAGAATGCGGTGGCGCCGGCACGCAAAATTCGGTCTTTATTGTATTGGGGATCACGAGCCGTGAGGACGATCACCGGAATCGCGGACAGCGAGGCATTTTCCTGTAAGCGGTCCAGCACAACGTAGCCATCTCCGGCGGGCAGGCCGATGTCGAGGATTATCAGGTCGGGCTTTTCTTTTTGCGCCATGGCCATGGCGGAAACGCCGTCGGTCGCGTAAGCCGTGTCATAGTGGTTTGCCCGCAACCGCAAGTTCAAGCCACGCCTTAGCTCAGGATCATCGTCCACGATCAGTATTTTTGGTTGCTCCATTATTTCCTCTTTTCCTAGGTACGAGTTATTTGAAGGGCAGTTCTTTGAGGGAATCGGCATCTTCAGTTGTTTTTTGTTTACCGTTCTCCGGCGAAGCCGCGAGTCCGGCGAGAGGTGGTTCGAACGCCGGCTTGGCCGGGAAGTTTGATTGACCGAGAGTTGTGACCGCCACTCGATTAATCACGGTGGCAATCTGTTGCTGCAATTGTGTCAGGGGAGGGTCTTTACCCGGGAGGGGTGCTGCTAACGGGCGGGCCGAGAGTTTCACGATGAAGCTTGATTGCAACTCCACTGACCGCTCGAATTGCCCAACGATGCGTTTGAGCAATATGTTTGTGGCGTGCTCATCTGCCGATGCCAGAACCATGAAGACTTCACTTCCGGCGTCGCCGGATAGTGCCGGCAACACAATATCTTTATCGGCGATAACGCAACTCCGCAAAATGTCCATGCACTGCTGCCGCAAACCGGTTGAGTGGAGGTGACTATGCCGTGTCCTCGGCGTCAGTTCGACGGTGAGCAACACGAGGGGATCGGGCAGCGTGCCGTCGGGTTTAACGATTGGCGCAAGAAGCTTCGAGAGGGAGAATAGCGGGAGGGTAAAAGAGAAATTGCTGCCGCGTCCCAGTTGACTTTCGACCCAGATGCGGCCGCCGTGCAGCCGAACCAGTTCCTGCACGATGTACAGTCCGAGCCCAAGTCCTTTGCGGCTGTTAATGCTCGAACTGGGATCTTGATAAAGGCGCTCGAAGATCACGTGCTTTGACTCAGGACTTACGCCGCGTCCTGTATCGGCGACCGAGATGCAAACGTAGTCCGGATCTTGCACCGCCAGGCACGCTCGTACGGCTACTGAACCGCCTGCCGGAGTGAACTTCAATGCATTGTCAATGAGATTTATAAGTATTTGCAGCACTCGTTCGGGATCGGCGGAAACCGTTGGGATTCCACTCTCCACTTTCATCTCCAGGGTAATGCTCTTTTCGTTGGCGGTGGCACGCAACATTGTGACTGCCTGCTGTACCACGTCGTTGACACCGATACAGCGAACCTCGACGCGAAGTTTTCCTGATTCAGCGCGAGTCGCCTCCAGCAGGTCATCAATCATGGCGAGAAGCTGGTTTGCGCTACCCAGAACCGTAGCCAGATGCTCGCGCTGTTCCAGGGAGACTTCGCCGGCCAGCCCGTCAAGCAGGATCGTCACAAACTGATGAATGGAGCTTAGCGGGGTACGCAGTTCATGCGAGACGTGGGAGAGAAACTCGTCTTTAAACTGCAATTGCTGCTTGCGGCTCATGTCCAGCGAGATAAGAAGTGCCTGGCGTTCGATCGCATAGCGAATCGCGCGCGCCAATTGTTTACTGTCGAAATTGCCCTTTACAAGATAGTCCTGCACGCCTTGATGGACGGCTTTGGTGGCGAGGAGTTCGTCTTCAAGTCCGGATAGAACGACGATGGGCACGCTCGGTGCGCTCTTGAGCACCCGGCGGTAAGTCTCGGCGCCATGGCTGTCAGGCAGATTAAGATCCAGCAGAACCACGGCAGGCGTCTTTTCGGCTAACGATTGCAGACCGGAAGCGAGGCGGTTTACGCACGCCACTTCCAGATCAGAGCTGGATTCGACCAGCCGCAAACGCACCAGGTCGGCGTCTCCGGGATTGTCTTCGATCAACAGAACATGGGAAGCCGGTTTTGGATCCATCAATCCTCTCTTCCCGGAAGCATCGCGCAACTGAACCAAAAGTTCGCCACGGAGCTTACCGTCGAAACGTAATCTTGCAGGTTCCCCGGCTTGGTGACGTAACAATTCGCTCCCAATTCATAGCTGCTATGAATGTCTTTGTGCGCGCTCGAAGTGCTAAAGATCACGATTGGAATCTTCCGCAATGCCGGATCGGATTTTGCCGCCGCCAGCACTGATCTTCCATCCTTGCCGGGCAAATTCAGGTCCAGAAATACGACGTCAGGGGCCACGGCACCCTTGTACTTGCCTTTCCGGTGCAAAAAGGCCATTGCTTCTGTTCCGTCGCCGACCGAATGAACATTGCTACAGCAAGAACTTCGGCTCAAGACATCCCTCGATAGGTCAATATCGGCCGGGTTGTCATCCACCAGCAGCACTTCTTTGATTTTCTTCATTCTTTTTCGCGACCCCATTTTCCATTGCGGGAATACTGAAGTTGAAAGTGCAACCCGGTCCGCTATGATTGCCGAGCCAGATTTTTCCGCCGTGCTGCTCGATGATCTTCTTGCAAATCGAAAGACCGATGCCATTGCCTGAATATTCCGTGCGAGTATGCAGGCGCTGGAAGATGGAGAAAATGACTTCCGCATGTTCCGGCGCAATGCCAATTCCATTGTCGGAAACGGAAAATATCCAGCTGCCCTCTTTGAATTCCGCTCCAATTTCGATAAATGGAATTGACCCGTCGCGGAATTTAATTGCATTCGAAATCAAATTTTGAAAGACCTGTTCCAATTGAGAGCCGTTTGCCATTAACACGGGCAGGTGTTTAAAAGTCACCGTGGAAGCCGTTTCCTGGATGGAAGCCTGCAAGTTGCTGATTGCTTGCCTGACTACGATCTTGCAATCGGTAGCCTGAAACACCATCTCCTCTCGCCCCACGCGTGAGAATCTCAGCAGGTCATGGATCAGATCCTGCATCCGGGTAGCGCCATCAATTGCGTAATGGATGTACTTGTCGGCCTGTTCGTCCAGCTTTCCGCGATACCGCTCTCCCAGCAGTTGCGTGTATGCGGAAACCATGCGTAGCGGTTCCTGAAGATCGTGGGAGGCGACATAAGCGAACTGCTCGAGGTCACGGTTGGATCGGGCGAGTTGTTCAATTTTCAGAGTCAGTTTGTCGTCGGCTTCCTGGCGCTCAAAACGGAGCCGCTTTTCCTGAAGGGCCCGGTTGATTACGTAGGAAAGGCGGCCGAGCTTGTCCTTCAACACGTAATCGCTGGCCCCTTGCTTGATGCATTCGACTGCCGTCTCGTCGCCGAGCGCACCCGAAACCAGAATCAACGGGATTTGCAGACCTTCACGTCGCAATATTTCGAGTGCATCCATTCCCCTCCATTCGCCCAGGTTGTAATCGGCAAGAATTATGTCAGGTAAAGTCCCTTTGAGCTTTTCCCGGAATTCGCCGGCAGTACGCACCACGCAACCGGATGCATCGAATCCAGTACGGTGCAATTCGCGCAGGATCAGTTCACTATCGGCAATGCTGTCTTCGATAATCAGGACTTCCAGCCCATGCTTGGGTTGAGCCGCACTATCGGACGCGGTTTGGGTGCCAGCGATCGTCATCTCGTAAGCAAACTTTCAGCGACAGGCATTGATTTCCCGGGGGACTTGACCGGTGGTTGGTTTGTGACCATCCAGTAGAGGCCCACGCTCTTTACGGTGTCCCGAAATTGATCGAAGTCAACCGGCTTTTGGATAAAGCTATTCGCGCCCAAATCGTAGCCGGAGACCAGGTCCCGTTCCTCCTTCGACGAAGTCAAAATAACGACTGGAATAGCCCTTGTCCGAGAATCAGCCTTAATCGCCTTCAATACCTGCATGCCGTCAATCTTGGGAAGTTTCAAGTCAAGCAGAACTAATTTGGGAGGGTGATCGAAGGATCGCCTGGGGAACTCGCCGCGGCAGAAGATGAAATCCAAAGCCTCTTCGCCATCCCTGGCAATGAAGATGCTGTTCGCGAGCTTTTCTTTGCGCAAGGCATGGAGCGCCAGGTCGGCATCCTCAAGGCTGTCTTCTACTAGTAATATGTCCACATCGTGTGTATTCATGATTGAACTCCTGCTGTGACACTGTTGGCCTCGACTACAGCTTCGATGGGAAGGTTTATGGTGAAATAGAATGTCGCGCCCTTTCCCAGTTCTCCCTCAGCCCATGTTCGGCCTGCATGTTTTTGTATGATCCTGCGCACCGTAGCCAGTCCGATTCCTGTACCCTCGAAGTCTTCGATCTTATGAAGCTTTTGGAACACTCCGAACAGCTTGTCCACGTACTTCATGTCAAATCCCACGCCGTTGTCGCGAACGAAGAAAGTGGATTGTCCGTGATCTTCCATGCAGCCGATTTCGATGATGGCGGTCGCGCGGGGTCTGGTAAATTTGAGTGTATTGGCGATAAGGTTTTGGAAGACTTGCCTGAGCAAAGCAAGATCGCAATTCACCGAACCAAGGTTCGCAATCTTCCATTCCACCAGGCGGCCTTCGGTTTCCGGCGCGAGCATGCTTACGACGTCATCTACCAACATATTCAGATCGGTTGATTGTGCGCTTAATGCATGGCGACCGACCCAAGCCAGAGCTAAGAGCTCGTCGAGCAGCACTCCCATTTTCCGGGCGCCCTCCGCAATTCTTTCCAAATAGCGGCTTGCTTCGACGGGCACGGACGCCGCAAACTCTTCGATCAATATTCGGGAGAATCCGCTGATGTGGCGCAATGGAGCGCGCAAATCATGCGAGACGGAGTAAGTGAAAGCTTCCAGATCCTTGTTTGCCACTTCCAGCTGCGCGGTTCGCCGTGCGACCGTTTGTTCCAGATCGTCATTTAGGAGTCGGATTTGATCTTCATCGCGCTTTCTCCGGGAGATATCCCGGAAAGTCGCGAGGCCCCCCTGGATGCCTCCCAGATCGTCCTTCAATGGACGGGCTGATATCTCGACCCACACGCCTTCCGGGCAGCCGGGATTGCGAATAAACATTTCGGCATCGCACGGCTCTCCCGCCATCGCTCGCACCAATGGAAGTTCCTCGGTGGGACACAGTGTTTCGCCGTCGGACAAATAGACCCCATACTCTTCTGCCCAATTCTTGATCGCGAGATCGTTCTTGGCGGCCGTTCCCAGTATTTTTTCCGCCGCGCTGTTCCACAATGTGAATTGCCCCGCGCTGTCGGCCGCCGTTAATCCTTCTTCCATGTTGTCGAGTACCGATTGCAGCGTGCGACTCTCTCCCCGCAGGGCCTCACTTGATTTCGCCAGGAGCTGGGCCTGTGCCGATAGCTCGAAGGTGCGCTCGGCCACCCTGCGCTCTAATTCGACATTGGAGTTTTTTAACAACGCCCTTGCGCGGGCGCTGGCAAACAGCGCGCGGCTTACCGCCATCCATGCCAAAACGAGCAGGGTTAGTTCCACGAGCGTGCTCACAAAAATCACCAGATCGGACTGTTCTCTTTTGCTTGCGGTCTCACGCATTTGCCGGTTTAATGTCACAGTCTGGCGGTCCTGTTGTGCGCGAATCGCCGCTCGTATAGCGTCAACAGGGCTCTTGCCCCGCTCAGATTGCGTGGGGAGGAGATCGTTTTTTGCGCGCCGGCGTGTCGCAACGATCTGTTGGGATACCGAGACTGAAGTGCGAATGTCATTCGTGAGAGGCCCCAGCCACACCATTTGTTGCGGGTCGTTTCTTGTAAGCTGGCGCAATGATTCCAAGTCCTGCACCAGCGAAACTTGCGCGGAATTGAGCGGATCAAGAAACTGATCCTGACCGGTTAAGGCGAAACCTCGCGCTCCGGTTTCCGCATCAACGACGTGTTCAAGCGTTCCTTCAAGCCGATTGATGACGGTGTATGCGTGGACCACCAAATCTGACTCGCTATTGGCCGCCTCTTTATTACGCCAACCGAGGAAGCCAAGCGACGTCGTCAAAAGCATGGCGCCTACGAAGCCTAGAGCGACCCTTCGTTGAAGCCTGCGTTCGATCAAGACGCTTTCCCTCTATTCGACTTCCCGTCAATGTGGTACTCCGCGGTCGGGAACTCCGCCTCGGCGGCTACTTCGATGAAAAAAATCATCTTCTCTCTGGCTGCTCTTTTGAGTCGCGCTCAGATATTCAGATCGGCCCGAGGACTTACGTCTTGAGGTTTGCGGGGCCGGCATTCCGCCCAAAAGAATCATGGATTTTAGAATCGGCCACTGTACTTCAGTGCTGCCGAATTCGGTTGTCCCATCCAGACATGTCCTGTTGAACCAGGGCTACCAATAAAGAAGCAGTCATCTTTGGCCGAAGAATCATGTGTATTCCTATGGGTATTCCTATGCTTTTCTTCCGGTGGCTCATATTTCGACTGGCAATTCAAGCTCTAAAAGAGTTGCGTTTGCGGCCTGCAAACGAACAAGGAAAGGCTCGAAACAACGTTTTTGCGGGGAAATCGCCGATATTTATTTTTCCGATTATTCTGCTGGCCTCGGCTTGTCTTGCTCAAACGTCCGATTTGACCGATCTGAGCATTGAAGAGCTGGCCAACGTTAAGGTTACGTCGGTTTCCAAGAAGGCTGAGAGCATTTCCCAGGCGCCGGGCGCGATTTTTGTGCTCACTGGTGAAGCGATCCAGCGAGGCGGCTTTACCACGCTCCCCGATGCATTGCGCACGGTACCGGGCTTATACGTAGTTCAACTCAATCCCCATGAATGGCAAATCAGCGCCCGCGGATTCGGAGATTTGGAAAACAACAAGATGCTGGTATTAGTGGACGGCCGCAGCGTCTACACCCCGGAATATGGGGGCGTTTACTGGGACGTTTTGGATGTTCCTCTGGAGGACATTGATCGAGTGGAAGTAATTCGCGGTCCCGGCGGAACGCTGTGGGGCGCGAATTCCATGAACGGCGTCATCAACATCGTGATGAAGCCTTCGGCGCAGACTCAAGGAGCTATGGTTTCAACCTCCTCCGATGTGAACCAGGGCTACACATCAACCGTGCAATATGCTGGACGGGCCGGACCAGATCTTACTTACCGCATGTTTGGCAAGGCCTCTTATCTGGAGCCTTACAACTCGCCATCAGGATTGGAGCTGCCCAATAATTTTAATCTCTCTCAGGCAGGACTTCGGGTGGATTGGGCTGCTTCCCCGAAAGACAATGTCACCGTGGAAGCAGGCGGCTATGACGGACAGTTTCGAGGCACCGAATTGTCCTCGACGGTCCGCGCGACCGACTTGACGGAGGGAAGCCACATCCTTGCCCGGTGGGACCATACAGTTTCCGATCGGTCCAGTATTGACGTTCTGACGTACTGCGACTGGTATACCCGCACAGGCGTGCCAGCAGAAATACGCAATACCTGTGACATCGAATTTCAGCATGATTATGAATACAGCGAGCGGCAGTCGTTAATATGGGGTGGTTCATTCCTCAGCACCGTGGATAATTTGTCCCAGGACCCGGCGCCCTATTCACCTGAGCAGCGCCGCAATAGCGTAGTAAGTGGATTTGTGCAATATGGGTTTGTAATTGTTCCGGATAAATTCCGAGTGCTCGCGGGCATAAAGCTAGAACATAATGACTACACGGGGTTTGAACATGAACCCCAAGTTCGGGCAGTTTGGACGCCCAATTCAGTTCACACTTTTTGGACCGGCGTGTCGCGGGCGATCCGCACTCCCTCCCGGAACGACAGCGATTTGCGCCTGGTTTTGCCATTGGGCACATCAAATGGCGCCGCCCTCTTCGAAGATATTTTTGGAAACTCGAACTTAACGTCGGAATACCTCATCGCTTATGAAATGGGTTATCGCTATCAGCCAACGCCAGCCTTTTCTCTGGATGCCGCTCTCTACTATAACGACTACTCGCACCTTATTATCCAAGGAGTACCCATCCCCGAAGCGCTGCCCAATAAGATAGTGCTGCAATCCCCATTCGTGAACGGCCCGAAGGCCCAAACTCACGGCCTCGAATTATCCGCAAAGTGGAAGCCGGTGGGTTATTGCACATTGTCCGCGGCGGTGACCGAAACGCGTGGCGACGTCACTGCAGCCGCCGCAACTCCACGGCACATTTTTGATGTGAGGTCTCTAGTGACTCTATCGCCTCGGTTGGAGTTCGATTCCGCGCTATATCATTACGGCGCTCTGCCCTTGCAGGCTGGTCCTCCTGGTTTGGGGCCGCAGGCATTGCCTGCATTCAATCGGCTCGATGTGGGGCTCTCTTGGCGCGCCACGTCACATTGGACTCTTGGACTTTGGGGCCGGAACCTGCAATCGAGGATGCATATAGAGAGTCTGCCGAGCAGTTTTGATGGACTTGGAACGGAGGTGCCGCGGTCGGTTTCTTTCAAAGTTATATGGCAGCAAAAAGCCGAAGCAGGGCGGAAATAATATCGCGACCGCGCGGAGTCTAGGGACGGAAAGGGGGGGCAGCTTGCACAGAAGTTCATTGCGGTCACCGAATCCCGAAAAGTTCGGCCGCATGGCCTTGCAAATTATTTTCTCGGTCCTTGTGCTTCTCGGGTTGAGTACAGCGCAACAACTGGCTTCGACGGATTATCAAGTGAAAGCGGCTTATTTGTTCAATTTCGCCAAATTTGTCGAGTGGCCCGCCAACACATTTTCCAGCCCCGGCTCCCGCCTCGAAATATGTGTCCTGGGCTCGAGTCCATTCGGCCGCGGCCTCGAAGACTCAATCGCAGGGAAGACCGTTGGCGGCCGGCGTCTTTTGATTTCGCACAGGTCTGACCCGGTCCAGGCAAGATCCTGCCAAATCGTTTTCATCGCAATTTCGGACAAGGAACAAATTCGGCAGACTTTACAGCAATTGAGCGGAGCAAGCGTGCTGACCGTTGGAGATACGTCGGGTTTTATTGAGGACGGCGGGATGATTAACTTCGTTCTCGATGGAGATCGCGTGCGTTTCGAAGCCAACGTTAATGCCGCGGAACTCGTTCACTTGAAGCTCAGTGCAAGGCTACTGACGGTGGCTAAAGCTGTCATCGGGAAGTCCCAGGATGAAAAACATTAATGCAAGACTTCCGTGACATGTCGCTGGGCCGGAAGCTTACAGCCATAATCGTGGGCATTAGCGCGGTTACCTTGTTGATGGCATGCGTCGCCGTGGGATTGTACGACATCTTGTCGTTCCGTCGGGCGAAGGCGGGCGACCTCGCAACTCTTGCCGAGGTGATCGCCCGCAACAGCACTGCCGCGCTGACTTTTCACGATGCGAAGGCTGCCGAGGATGTGCTTACTGCATTGGGCGCCGAACCTCACATCACTGCCGCCTGCATATATGACGCGGACGGAAAGCCTTTCGCCCGATACATCAGGGATCAGTACAGCTCATCTGCCTTTGGCTCATTAACACTTCCGAAATCGCCGGCAGGTTCGGGAACATACTTTACACATGGCCAGCTTGCCGAGTTGCATCCGATTCGCTTGCAAGGCGAACTCATCGGCGAGGTTTACATCGAATCCGATCTGGGAGAGATGTATTCGCGCCTCGAGAAGTACTGCGGCGTCAGTGTCTTTGTACTCTTGATTTCCTCATTGGTCGCGTACGTTCTAGCCTCATATTTACAACAGCTAATTTCCATACCGGTGCTGCGCCTGGTTCAGACCATCCGAAAAGTTTCGAGCGAGAAGAATTATGCTTTGCGCGTCCCAATAACCACCGGCGATGAAATCGGCCTTCTGGTGAGTGGTTTTAATGGCATGCTCGCCCAGATCGAGCAACGGGATGGAGAACTACAGCGGCAGCGAAACAATTTGGAGACCGAAGTCGCGGCTCGCACGACCGAGTTGGTGACGATTAATGCCCATCTGGTCACCGCCAAGGATGTTGCGGAGGAGGCAAACCAGGCAAAGAGCGAGTTTCTTGCCAATATGAGTCATGAAATCCGTACTCCAATTAACGGAATCCTGGGGATGACGGAATTGGCGCTGGACACAGTGCTCACCAAGGAACAGCAGGATTATCTCCTTATGGTAAGAACGTCGGGCGAATCCCTGCTCTCGGTGGTGAACGACATTCTTGACTTCTCCAAAGTGGAAGCGGGCATGCTTGAACTCGATAACATCGAGTTCAATCTTTATAACTGCGTCGGCGAAACCATGAAACCTCTGGCATTGCGAGCCCACCAGAAAGGAATCGAATTAGCCTATGACGCAGCACCTGACATTCCACTTCGCGTGATTGGAGACCCGGGAAGACTGCGGCAGATACTGGTTAACCTGATAGGGAATGCAATTAAATTTACCGCGAAAGGCGAGGTCTTGGTCACGGTCAAGAATCGTCCCGCAACGAACGACGACACGTTGCTTCAATTCAGTGTTTCAGACACCGGCATAGGAATCCCTCAGGAAAAACATGGCCTCCTCTTCAAAGCGTTTTCACAGGCAGACAGCAGCACGACACGCAAATACGGAGGAACAGGTCTGGGCCTTGCTATTTCTTCCCGTCTGGTCAAGATGATGGGAGGGGAGTTGTGGGTCGAAAGCGAAGCCGAAAAAGGAAGTGTCTTTCATTTCACCG